>NZ_DAINOE010000019.1:0-41924 GCF_036735525.1 Arsukibacterium sp.
CGGGAGGCGGTCATGGCTTGCAGCGGGTGTATCAGAGTTAGGATCAGTTATTTAGATGATTTTGGCACAGGTTATTCATCTTTGGCGTATTTAAAAAAATTACCGTTAAGCGAACTAAAAATAGACAAAAGCTTTGTATATGACATTGAAAATGACGTCTCAGATGAAAAAATTGTCTCTACCATTATTTTACTGGCTAAAGGCTTAGGATTATCGGTAGTGGCCGAAGGCGTGGAAACCTCAGGGCATTAGCCTTGCTGAAAAAATTAGGGTGCAGCTTATTTCAAGGCTAGTATTTTTCTAAACCTGTGCCTAAGCAGCAGCTGTTACAGCATCTTGCTGATTATTTTCGTTAACACCTGTTTCTAAAAATTTGGCAAGCTGATATGCTTAGCTGGCTTTTTAATCAATTATTTTTGAGGGACCAAAATGTTCAGTACACCTATTCGTATGCTGTTAGGTGCCGCTAGTTTGTTAGCAGCCAGTTTTAGCAGTCAGGCTACATTGATCGTCAACGGCGATTTTGAAAGCAACACCGTTAACCCGGGCAACTGGAAAGTGTTTATCAGTGAGCAGGTAGCGGGTTGGGAAGGCAGTAATATTGAAATCTGGAATGCTCTGCAAGGCGTTACTGCTGCCAGTGGCAACCAGTTTATTGAGCTGAATGCCCATGGTATTAAAGACTCAGTTAACCCTAATAACGCTGGCCCCTGGTCTATTTTTCAGTTATTTGCTACTGATGTTGGCCAGCAATATGAGTTCAGCTTTTTCTATCGTGCCCGTAATAACGGCAGTGAGCAGTTTAAAGTAGATCTGGCCGATATCAGTTGGGTATTTAATGACCACACTACTGCCGGCTGGACGACGTTCAGCAGCGTGTTTACTGCGAATAGCCGCAATACCCTGTTACGCTTTACCTCACTGAATGACGGCTCAACCGGTAACTTTTTAGATGGTATCAGCGTCGTAGCGTTACAAAACGGCCAAACAACACAAGCGGTACCGGAGCCAGCAACGTTGGCCGCTTTTGGTCTGGGCTTACTGGCTTTAGTTGGTAGTCGCCGCTTGCGTGGCAAGCAAGCATAGCGTCAATAACACCTTTTGCGGTGTCAAACTGAGCCAGCAGCAATGCTGGCTTTTTTGTATTTATAGCGCTGATGCCGCTAACGCTGTCACTGCTTGTCATACTGCCGTCATAAAACAGCCTTATGCTCACAGGTTAAAAGCAGGATGCTGATAACTGGCGTGGAACGCTGACATAACCAATCTAAATGAGAGAGTATACGGCTTGGCGTTAAGTGATTATCATCGCGACGAACTGCAAAAAATCCTGACGCACCGGCTACTGACACCCTTGTTTCAGCCGATAGTGCGGTTGGCCGATGGCCAGAGCCTGGGGTTTGAAGCCCTTATTCGCGGGCCGTCGAATAGTGCCTTGCACTCACCCGGTAATTTATTTAAAACCGCCGTTAATTTTAATTTACTGGAGCCGCTGGAGCTATTGTGCCGTGAGCTGAGCATTAATGCCTTTGCTAACGCCAAGGCCACGGGGTTACTGTTTTTAAATGTGAACCCGCTGCTGTTGCTGACCTCAGATCACCCCTCGGGCCTGACCAAAAAAATGATTGAAGCGGCAGGGCTGGCACCTGAGCAAATTGTCATTGAGCTGTCAGAGCAATATCAGGTAGAAGACACTCAACTGTTTATTAATGCGGTAAAACATTATCGCGAGTTTGGTTTTAAAATTGCGATAGACGACTTAGGCAGTGGTTTTTCCGGCCTTAAGCTGTGGTCAGAACTACAACCGGATATAGTTAAAATTGACCGCTATTTTATTGATCAGCTGCATCAGGATGCGATAAAAAAAGCCTTTGTCAAAAACATCATCGAAATCGCCAAAGACACCGGCGCCAGCATTATTGCTGAGGGCATAGAAACCAGCGAAGAGCTGCAAATGTGTCGCGAGCTCGGCGCCGAATATGGTCAGGGCTATTTACTGGGCCGGCCACATGCCGAGTTTTTGCATTGCCCGCCCTCGGTGTTATCACCACTGCCGTTAAGCAGCCAGCTGAAGCTGAACCAGACGTTGGAGCCGGTGATAAGCACGCCACCAGCCGTGTCCTATATGACACCGGCACAAAGTGTCGCTGAGCTGTTTGCCAAAGATAAAAGCCTGCACTGCCTGGCTGTGGTAGATAGCCAGCAGCGGCCTATAGGCGTGGTCAGCCGCAGCCTATTACATGAGCATTTTTCGCATACCTTTGGCAGGGCACTGTATCAGCGAAAAGCCATTCAGTACTGCATGCAAAAGGCGCCACTGATTGTTGATAAGAGCCTGTCGATAGACGATGTCAGCAGCCTTATCAGCGATGATGCTGACGACGCTGGCCTGCATTTTCTGATCACCGACGAGGGCCGATATTATGGCCTGGGTTCAGTGCGCAAAGTATTAAAACAAATCAGCGAAAACAAAGTGTTTTTTGCCCGTTACACCAATCCGCTGACCTTATTGCCGGGCAATGTGCCGCTAAACCTGCATATCGATGCCTTGCTGCAGCAGGGCCGTGACTTTAGCGTGGCCTATATAGATATCGACTTTTTTAAGCCCTATAACGACATTTATGGCTACAGCAAAGGCGATTTAGTGATTGAGCTGCTGGCGAAAATTATCCAAAGTGAGATTGATAGCCGCAGTGACTTTATTGGTCATATCGGCGGCGATGATTTTATTGTGGTGTTTAATCACCACCATGCCATGGCCACGCTGGCGCGTATTCAGGCACGCTTTAGCGAGCGGGTTAAATATTATTACCGTGATGAGCATCTGGCCGCCGGTGGCTGCGCCACGCTGGACCGGCAAGGGCAGCCGGTGCACTACCCGTTGATATCGTTATCAATAGGCGTAGTTGAGCCCGACCCCGAGCTTTGCCATAGCCAGCATGATGTGTCTGAGCTGGCGAGCGCAGCTAAACGGCAAGCGAAAAAAACTATTGGCCCCAGTATCTTTCACAGCCGCCGCCGTGGCCCCAGCAGCACAACGGATGCGGCCGATACGCCCTGAGTGCTTCATAAATTGGCGTCAGGCACTATGCCGGTTATGCCCTCGGCCACCCGCTCTGATAGCGCGCAAATGGTCGCCACCGGATTAGCCCCCACTGCGGCGGGCAATAAAGCGCCATCGGCTACATATAAGCCTTTATAACCAAACACCTGGCCAAAGCTGGCCGGATCGGCGCTGGTCACGCCCTGCTCAGTGTTGTCAGCCAGGCGGCAGCCGCCCAGGGCATGCACAGTAACATTACGGCGCATTGGCCACAGCCAGTTTGGCATAGGCACAAAGGCTTTGGCCTGGCACCAGTCTTTAAAGCGCTCGCCGGTATCGGTAATGGCCTTGTACAGTGGCATGCTGTTTTTGTAGGGCCAGTCCAGTTGCAAATTGCCGCGTTTATCCAGCTGCATCACGCCATCGCTTTTATCCAGCCCCATACACAGCAGCACACTGGTGTGGTAAGACAGATCATTTTTTAACAGCTCACTCATCGCATAACCGAGCTGGCCATTGCTGCCGCCCTGCCAGAAACGGTTTAAACTCAGGCGCAGGGTGCGCAACAGTGCCGCCAGTTTAGAGCTGCCGGGTTTTATGCCCTCAACATACCAGGCAGCAAAGTTGGGGTAACTGGCATCTTCCAGCATAAAAGCCTGCTCGGCTTTAAAATCCTGATACAGGTGATGATCAATGCCCTGGGTAATCACCGGACCATAGTTGGGATCGGCCGGTTTTTTGCCGCCGACCACAAAGGATAAAAAGTCACCATTGCCAGAAAAGTGCTGTCCCAGTTGCGGGCTTAGCGCCGGTAAGCTGTGATGAAGGTCACGACAGCGCAGCAGCAGCTCATTAGTGCCCAGGGTGCCGGCTGAGACTACCACCCGGCGGGCTAGCGCGCTTTGCAGTTGATGTTGCTGAGTTAAATCTTTCCAGTATACCCGGAAACCATGTTCGCCATTGGCGTTGGTATCTTCAGTACCCACGGCATTAAGCGGCACAATTTTTTCGGCCAGCACTTGGGTGCGGATCTGTGCCTGATAGCGCTGCTCAGCGACAAATAAGTAGTTTAAATCGACGGTATTTTTAGAGTGTGTATTACAGCCGACATCGCATTCGGCGCAATACACACAAGAGGTTTGCAAAGCGCCATAGCGATTGCGTTGCTGCTCGCCAATGGCAGTGGGCTGGCTAAAGTCATTACCAAAAAATACATTGATATCCAGTAGCTGCGAGGGTTTGCCATCGGCTTTGGCAAATTGCTGAAATAAGCCGGTGCGGATAATTTGCCGGCGTGGCTCAGTGCTTTGCGGTATGGGTCTGGCGCCTAACACCTGTTTACTCACCTGATAATAGGGGGTTAGCGCATCCAGCTTAGTGCTGCCAGGCCAGTTGTCGTTAAAGATATGCGCCGGAGGTACTAAAAACACATTGGCATAAATCAGTGAGCCACCACCATAGCCGGCGCTGACCACGGCATCGAGTTGTTTAAATTTGCGGATATCAAATAAGCCATGTTGCTCTTCTTGTTGCAGCTGACCCGGCCGTGGTCGTTGCTCTGGGGGCAGGTTCCAGAAATTGCGGGCCATCGCATGCGGTGAGCGCGGAAACTCGCCCATACCATAGCGCTTGCCACGCTCCAGCAACATCACCTTACCCGGCCATTTTTTGGCCAGACGACAACAAGTCACGGCGCCACCAAAACCACTGCCAATCACTATGGCTTCATAATCGTACTGAATATCCATGTTGTCCCCTTAGGCTTTGCGACTGACATAAGTGCGCCATAACTGCCGGGCAAAAAAGCCAGTAAAAGCACTGACCGTTTTAACTTTAGCGGTAAAACCATCGGCTTTGGTTACCGTGACTGTGCTGAGTAGCTTAAGTAAATCAATCATCCCCAGGCTTAAGATACCGGCGCCAATTACCGGGCCTGAGGCATCTGTGCCTTGATGCAGCAAGGTATAAAGCGTGGTGGTTTCATGCCAGAGCTTAAACACCGAACCTTGCTGTACTTCTTTACGCCCGGCCAGATAATAAGCCTGGCCCTGATGTTCAAATGCCAGCTCGTATACCATTAGCGTAAGGCTGGGGTCATCAGTGGGTTTAAACAGGTGAAATACGCCAGAGTGCGCTGGCATCGCCATACCCAGCGGCGCGAAATCTATGCTGCCGCTCAGCTGGCCTCTGTGCTGTCGATCGGCAATAAAGGCGGCCATCTCGTCAATGTCCACAGTGGCATGCATCGCCAATGCGCTGCCTGCCTGCTGGCTTTGCTGCAAACCATCGGCTGGATCGGTGGCGTTTAGTGAAAAACCACCTTTCATGGTTTCGTTAAAGGTTAAGCCTGGCGCTGGCATGCTACTCTCCTTATATTGCCGGTTTAGTCTTTATTCAGCTCTGCCAAAATCAGTGGGAAGGTATCCACTGCCGCGTTTTTCCCCATAAATACATCTAAATGGCCGTAGTCGGGTAGCAGATGCAGGCTGTGATACCCCGGGTTCAGCTGGTCAAAGTAGGCAAAGCTGCGACACTGACTTTCCGGTAAAAAGCACAGGTTTTTCTCACCGGCAAAAAAGGCAAAGCGCGCATCGGTTTTTGGTGGGGCGGCGGTGTAATCGTCAGGCAGGCCGTCAAGCGGTTGATAAGACAACAGGTGACCCCGGCGCACACAACGGTTAATTTGCTTAAAAAAGCGCAGTGGCACATGGCCAAACTCTTGTTTCAGCCAGTCGTGGGTGGCGTCGTTCAGGTTCTCATGGCGCCAAAGCGCCGGAAAACCACTGCCATAGGTAAAGCTGACTTGTTTACAGACCGCGTTATCGCACTCGTGGTGGGTAAGGCGCACTATCAGGCTAATCAGTTTTGCCGGAATCGTTGGCGCATGTTCGCCCCAGTGTGGGTTAAGATAGGGTGTTATCAGCCCTACTGGCGGCACCAGATAGCTTAGTTTAAAGCGTGACCAGCTTGGCACCACAGGGTGTAGCGATACCGCATTAGTGACTATGGTACTGACTGCGGGCACCAGGCCGGCAATGGCCGACATGGTAAAGCTGGTGGAGCCCTGGCAATGGATCACCGCTTTTATCCTGCTTACACCGGTATCGGCTACTATGGTTTCAACGGCTTTGGGGTGATCGTAGCGGGCGGCTTGATCGAGAGTCCACAGGTTAGGGGCAAAGTCGATGCTGGCGCGCCAGTTTTCTAACCATACGTCATAACCATCATCGATTAGGGCGTCGACTAAACTGGTTGGCACCGGTGCCCGGAAAATATTTGCGCGAACTCCGGCGCCATGCACCAACAGCACGGGCCCCTTATGCGGTGTTGTGCTGCCACGCACATTATGCAGGTTAAGCTTGACGCCATCCTCGGTGGTAAAGGGCAGTATCCGCTCGGTATAGGCTCGCTGCCCTGTTGGCGGTACTGACATAGCCGGCTCCTTATTGGGGCTGATGCGGGGCTAAATCCTGATACAGGTTATACATTAGCGTAGCACAAAATTCACAGCCGGCTAGTGCCGCCGAAAAAGCGGCATGCTTTTAACAAACTGATGCTTTAATGAACAAATGTTGACTGGATATGGGGTACATCTTTATGGCATACTGACCTGGCTGTTGGTGCTGTTGGTGCTGTTGACGTGGCCTGATAACAACAATAAAAAAGCAAAGAGGTAGTGAATGACCCAACGAATATTGTACGCATGGTTAAGCTTGTGGCTGCTGAGTTGCAGTCCACTGGCCTACAGTGAACAAGCTATCCGCTTTGCTTATACCTTTGAAAGCCAGTCTATTGGCGCCTTAATTGATGAATTCTCTGCCAGTAGCGGCATTAAGGTACAGCGCTACTGGCAAAATCAGGATGATATCAAAGTATCTATGGTGGAGAGTATTGAAAAAGGCAACCCACCTGATGTGGTGTTGATCCCGGCTGATCATCTGGGTTTATATCGCATTATGGGCTTTAGCGCTATTCCCGAGACGCTGCAACAAAGTACCAACCTTAGTGAGGCGGTGTGGAATACTGCCCGGGTTAACGGCACGGTTTACGGCGCCCCGGTAATGCAGGGTAACCATTTAATGCTGTTTTACAATAAGGCGCTGGTGCAGCAACCAGCGCAAACCTGGGCTCAATTACAGGCTCAGCAACCGGCATTGCACCAGGCTGGCGTTAATGCCATTGGCTGGGATTATGGCCAGGTGTACTACCTGCTGCCATTTTTATCGGCAATGGGCGGCCAGCCTATGACCGATAACCGTTTAACGCTGGATAGCCGCATGATGGTAAACGCGCTGGCCGCATACCGCAGCCTGCGTGATCAGGGCTTAGTGGATGAAAGCTGCGGCTATGACTGCAGTTTTGCCCGATTTAAAGCCGGTGAGATGGCATATACTATTAATGGCGATTGGGTGTTGCGTGAACTTATGACGCAGCTTGGCGATAAGCTTGGCATTGCCATGCTCCCGGCCTGGCAGGATAAAGCGCTCAAGCCGATGTATTCGACTCATGTGTTGGCGTTTCCTAATCAGGGGTTATCTAAAGCAAAACAAGCCGATTTACTGCAGCTGCTGCGCTTTATGCAAAGCCCAGCGGTGCAGCAGCGTTTGTGGCAGGAGTTAAAAGTATTTCCGGTGGAAAGCCAGGCCTTTGCCGATGCCAAAACCAGCATGGCTCCTGAGCATGCTGTGATATTTGAGCAGTTGTTAGCGGCCGCGCCATTACCGGTTGAGCCTGCAATGACCTATGCCTGGGGCAGTATGACCAAAGGCCTGGAGCGCTATTTAAATGGAGTGATGAGCGCCGAGGATGCGGCCAGGCTGATGCAACGCCTCACCGAACGCGAACTGGCAAAAGACGGCATATGAAACTTGGCTTTCGTAATACCCTTATTGGCTTAACGGTGCTCTGGGCTATGCTACCTGCCGGTGTGTTGTCGGTATATCTGCTATGGCAATTTGCCGCTCAGGCCATCAGCCAGGGCGAAATTCAGCTAACACGTGAAGCTCAGCAATTGGCGGTCGAGCTGGAGCGTAGCCTGGGTCAAATGCAGCTACAGCTATCGCGCTTAAGTGAGCAAGGGGCTGTAGTTCGCTCTGCAACCGTGTCTTTTGTAGCGGCGCGTGCTGTTGAGCAAATGCAACAATACAGCGATAGCTTTGCGCCGGTTCAGGGGGTGATCTTGCTGGACCAGGATGTGTTTGCGATGGAAGTGGTGCCCTCCAGCTTGTTGAGGGTACCGCTAACGGCACTGGAAAGTTTTGCTCAGGCCAGTTTAAAAGGCCGTTATAACCGGCAAATTACTGCAGTATCTCCGAAAATCACCCGTTTTGTCTCCGCGGAGCTGGCTGCTATCAGTGGCAGCACTGATGCACACTATCTGGTGCTGGCGCAGCCAGTGTTTTCACTAACCGGTGGCGCCATTGCCGAAACCTATACCACGGATGGCGTGCTGCTGGCCTTTGTGCAACTGCAACGGTTGATTGAATATGCGGCCAGCCGCTCCAATATTGATCTGAGCACCACTGGCATTACTCTTTCCAGTCATGGTTTTAGCTGGTACCAGGCTGAGCTGAACAGCAGCGGGCAGGCGATAACCCGGGTGCAGCAGTCACTGCACTATGCGCTGGATCCGGCCAACCCCGAGCTGCAACTGCAACTGAGCCGGCCAGAGTCGGTGCATTTGGTGTCGGCGCGTCACACCTTAGACAATTTTTTACTGTTAACGCTGGCATTTTTGCTGGTGATAGTTCTCGCCGCCTGGCTGATTGGCCGGCGCATGACATCGCCACTGCAACAGTTACAAACCCTCACCGGACGCATGGCTGCCGGCGATTATCAGGCCAGTACCGAGCAGTCGGTGTTTTACGAGGTGCAGCAATTGGTGGCCTTGCTACGCAACATGGGCCAAACCATACAAGGTCAGTTTAAGCAGCTGCATGAGGCCAATAGCAATTTAGAGCATAACGTTAAACTGCGTACTGCTGAGCTGGAGCAGTCTGTGCAGCAACTGCGCACGCAAAGTGAGTTAATGCAGGGTTTAATGCAGCTAACGGTAGATATTCAGCGCGCGGATAACGAAGAGCAACTACTGACGACCCTGGTGCAGGCCCTAAAAAGGCAGTTTGGCCATTTGCAAGCGGCGGTATTACTCAACCGCCAGAGCAATGCCTCGGCGCAGCAGCGTTTTACTCATGCTGAGCTGGCGACCTTGCCTTTTATACAGCAGTGCAGTGAGTGGGGATATCAGCAGATTGAATTTCGGCAACAAGCCGCTGAGCAGAGCTGCTGGACCCTGGTGCCAATACGTGATGCCAGCCAGGCGGTGTGTGGTCAGTTGGCCTTGCTCGGGCCAGCACTGAGTGCGGCAGAGCGCGAAGTGTTTTTTATCATGAGTCGCTTACTGGCGACAGTGCTGGATCAGTTACGCTTACATCAAAAACTGCAGCGTTTTGCCAATACCGATGCACTGACGGGCCTGGGTAACCGCCATTATTTTGATAAAGCTTTTTTAGCGGCGTTGGAGCAGCATAAAGCTGACCCCGGCCAGAGTTTGGCCGTCATAGTGATAGACGTAGATAATTTAAAGCAGATGAATGATCACTATGGCCATGAATATGGTGATCAACTGATCCAACTGGTGGCGTCGAAATTACAGCAATGTTGCCGCGAGCAAGATGTGATTGCCCGTATTGGCGGTGATGAATTTTATATTTTATTGCACAGTGACCTGGCCGCCTGCCAGCGTTTGCTCAGCCGCTTGCAGGATTCAATGCAGGCAATGTATTTAACGGTGCCGGCCGAAGATGGCCGGCTACGTTTAGCAGTAACCTTTAGTCTGGGTGCGGCCTGTACTGAACAAGACCCCTATGCAGAGCTGATCCGGCTGGCGGATCAGCGTATGTATCAATATAAGCAGCAGCGTAAATTACAGGCTTAGCCGGAGTGACTGTTTAGTCCTGGCTGTAGCTGATATGCTGATGAAAACGCACTATTAAATCTTGCTTGTCGCCTTTTAAACCGATATTAGTGCTGAAGCTACGCAGAGCGGCCTCCACCTGGTTCATAAAACGACCAAAGCCAATTTCGGTGACATCTTCGTTACCGGCCACCACCAGAATATGCACTGCTTCTACCAGATTATCGCCCTGCCAGTCACTGATAAATTGTGCGGCCTGGTTGGCCGGGTCAAAGCCTAATAATTGCAGTTCGGCAGTGGTTTCAGGCTGATCAAACTTAGAGTTACGTACCAGCGGTGTTAAGCCATTGGCGACAAAGGCCACCCGGTTCAGCTGCTTGCTGGCTGCTGCACTTTTTAACTGACTTTCCAGTTGCTGATACAGCGGGCTGTAATCCAGGGTGTCGGCAATGCCACACTGTTGTTTTAAATCACGGCTCAGCGGCAAAGTGATATGGGCATAGCTTAGCGCACTGTGCTCAGGTAAATCTAACTGGCGGGTCTTATAGCGCGCAGCAATAGCGCGTAATTTGTAGCCATAGCTTTCTTTATTGCCCTTGGCTTTGGCCAGTAAGTCGTAAGAAATATGCTGGTGATCACGAATTTTGATTTTTAACCCCTGAACCGGCAGCAAGGGTTGCAGCTCAGCGAGTAGCTGCTGCACTTTCTGGTGAAAGACAGCGGCATTGGCGCGAATTTCATCGTTAGTGGCTAAAAACAACAGCCGAATTTTACGGGCGCGATGTTCAGGCTGGCTGAACAGGTTTTGCGCTTCGTGGTAAGACGGGTTGTAGAAAAACAAAATTTGCTCAGCTGTTTGAAACACAAAAGCTTCAGTGTGAAATCGTACCACCGGCAGTTTGTCATTGGCGATTAAATGTACGTTATGCAGGCCATTTTTTTCAGCCAGCGTGAATAATTGCTGGCTCAGCTGCTGGTAGCATTGCTGATCATCGGCAAAATGCTGGTACAGCTCGGCGGTGGCTTTGATTTCGGCCAGAATATACTGGTTCGATTTGGCATTGGCTGGCAAATACACTTTATGTTGGCTGCTGACTGGCATGATCACTCCTGTTGATGAATAACTGGCGGGCATTATATAAAGCTGCAACGGAGAAACTTTGTTTTGGCGCAAAGTTGTATCCGGTATGCTTTGGTCGCGGCGATTGCCGTTAGCCTGCCCATAGCGGTGCCTATTGTGCCAACATTTTAGCGCAGTGAACACTAAAGTTGCTGAAGTTTTGCACTTTTGCCGCTGTGGCTGCGCACAAAGGCTCAGAGTAAGCTGGGATTAAGTTGCCATAATTGCAGATTTAACCAAAGGGCAAAACTGACCCATAACAGGTAAGGTACCAATAATAATGCCGCCAGACGTTGCAGCCGCCAGTAGCCGAATAGCAGCGCGGCGATCATCAGCCAGAGCACGACAATATTTACCAGCGCCAGCGCGCCCTGCTGCAAGGCAAAAAAGCACCAGCTCCAGCTGGCATTCACAATCAGGTGAAGCACATATAATACCAGTAACGGCCGGGCTTTGGCTCCGGCGCTGCGCCATACTAACCAGCTGGCCACGGCCATTAAGGTATACAGCAGGGTCCACACCGGGCCAAACAACCAGGCCGGTGGTGCCAGTGTGGGTAACTGCAATTGCTGATAAAAGCCGGGTGCATTGATCGAACCTAGTGCCCCCAGCGCGGCGGCCAGATAGGTGGCGGCCAGAAACACAACTAACATCAGTATTTGACGCAAAATCATCGCAAGGTGCATAGCTCATCCAGCCTTTAGCAAACATAGCGCTAATTACGTAACGCCAGATAATTCGATCAACCCTCTTTTGCCAACCAGTGGGGTCAGGCCTTGCATTTTGCAGTTGTTAACAACTGCAAAATGCAAGGCCTGACACCCCGAGGTGTTTAACGCAGGGTGACGAATTCCTCAGCGCTGGTCGGGTGCAGTGCTACGGTGGCGTCAAAATCGGCTTTAGTAGCGCCCATTTTCATCGCGACGGCAAAGCCTTGTAATACTTCATCCATGCCCTCGCCAATACCGTGCAAGCCGACTACTTTCTCATCTTTACCGGCACACACCAGTTTAAAACGGCTGAGCGCGCGGTGAGGGGTGATGGCGTTGTACATGGCGGCAAAGTTGGAGCGGTATATTTTAATTTTGTCGGCACCGTATTGCTGTTGCGCCTCTGCTTCGGTCAGGCCAATGGTACCGATAGGTGGGTGGCTGAAGACCACGGTAGGGATCAGCGAATAATCCATGTGCGCATCGGGCATGGCTGGATTAAATAAGCGCTCGGCCAACAAGCGGCCAGCTTTTACGGCGACCGGGGTAAGCTGGGCTTCGCCGGTGATATCGCCTACCGCGTATATGCCTTTAATATTGGTATTCTGGTATGTGTCGGTGCGGATATAGCCCTCTTTATCCGTGATGACCCCTGCTGCGGCCAGGTTTAAGCTGTCGGTCGCCGGCTCACGACCAATGGCCCAGATGAGGCAGTCAATGTCATCGAATACCGTGCCGTTATCACAGCTGACACTTAGGTTACCGTTGGCTTGTTTGCTAACCTGAGTGACATTGGTATGGGTTTGCAGTGGCAGTTTATCTTGCGCCATACGCTCTAGCAGCATGTCGGTGATGTCGCTGTCAAAGCTGCGCAGCGGCCTGTCGCCACGCACTAATAATTGGGTGTCGCTGCCAAGGGCATGCAGTACGCCGGCGATTTCTACGGCGATATAGCCTGCCCCCACCACCAGGGCTTTTTTGGGCTGGCTGTTTAGCGCAAAAAAGCCGTCTGAGTCTATGCCATACTCAGCGCCGGGTATTTCCGGGCGCGTGGGGCGGCCTCCGACGGCGATGGTAATGTGATCTGCAGTAATGCGCTCGCCATTGACCTCTACGGTATTGGCATCAACAAAGCGGGCAAAGCCTTCAATAAAGCTAACACCATTGTTGGCAAAGCCTTTTTGATAGCTTTGATGAATGCGCTGAATATAGGCCTCGCGGTTTTTCACCAGTGTGGCCCAGTTAACCCCCTGTTGCTGTAAATCAAAGCCATAAGCCTGGCTATATTTGATGGCTTCGGCGATATGGGCGCCGTACCACATGACTTTTTTCGGCACACAACCGACATTAACGCAGGTGCCGCCGACAGCTTTAGCTTCTATTACCGCTGCGCTGGCACCGCGTTGCGCTGCGCGGTTAGCCGAGGCAATGCCACCGCTGCCGCCGCCGATAGACAGGTATTGAAAATGTCGGGTCATAATGGGTTCCAAAAATTGGCTGGATGATGAAACAGATATAGGGTTGCTCTGCTGATAAAACAAGATAAGGTCGATGGTTAAGCCATGCGTCGCTATTGAAAATCTGCGTCTGGTGCCCAACAATAAGCCTTGAAGCTTGTATCAGGCGATGATTGCTCATGTCGCTACTTTTTTACAACGTCATTACTCACACCGCCATTAAGAGAGCCATTATGTCTGCTGATAATCTGCTACTACAATTTACCGATTTACCGCCTTTCTCAAAAATCCGCCCCGAGCAGGTGAAACCGGCAGTAGAGCAGGCTATTGCCGAGGCTCGTGCCGCGGTAGAGCAAGTGTTAGCTAGTGGTGATTGCAGCTGGCGAGGCTTAATTGCCCGTTTAGAGCACAGTGGTGACCGACTGGCTAAGCTCTGGTCGCCGGTGTCACATTTAAATTCCGTGGCTAATAATCCTGAATTACGTGCAGCATACGAAAGCTGCTTGCCATTGTTATCTGAGTTCAGCACCTGGCTTGGGCAGCATGAGGGCATGTATCAGGCGTATCTGCAACTGGCGCAAAGCGCCGAATTTGCGACGTTAAGCGCGGCGCAGCAGCAGGTGATAACTCAAGCCTTGCGTGATTTTAAGTTATCAGGCATTGGTTTGTCGGCCGATAAAAAGCAGCGCTATGGTGATATTCAGGCCCGGCTGTCTGAGCTGGGCTCCACTTTTTCAAACAACACGCTGGATGCCACTCAGGCCTGGTTTAAGCACATCACCGCTGAGGCCGATTTAGCCGGTTTGCCGGCAGATGCCGTGGCGGCAGCGGCAGAGGAAGCTGCGCGGAGAGAGCTCAGTGGTTGGGTGTTTACGCTGGAGTTCCCCAGCTACATAGCGGTGATGACTTACGCGGATAACCGCGCCTTACGCCAGGAGTTGTACAGCGCTTATTGTACCCGGGCGTCTGATCAGGGGCCAACCGCGGGCCAGTTTGATAACAGCAGCATCATTGAAGAAACCCTGGCGCTGAAACACGAGTTGGCGCAACTGCTGGACTTTAATAACGCGGCGGAGGAGTCGCTGGCCACCAAGATGGCAGACAGCCCGTCTCAGGTACTGGATTTTTTACATGACTTAGCCCGGCGCGCCAAACCGCAGGCACAGCAGGATTTGGCTGAGCTAACCGCCTTTGCCGCCGGGCAGGGCGCCGCTGAATTGTGTGCCTGGGATATCAGTTATTACGCCGAAAAACTGAAGCAAGCCAAGTATGCGATATCTGATGAAATGCTCAGGCCATACTTTCCTGAGCCCAAAGTGGTCAGTGGCCTGTTTAGTGTACTGAATAAGTTGTTTGGGATCAGCATTACCCAGCGCGAGGGGGTGGATGTATGGCATCCGGATGTGCGCTTTTATGATATTACCGATGCACAGGGTGAGCTACGGGGTAGCTTTTATCTGGATTTATATGCGCGGCCGCATAAGCGAGGCGGCGCCTGGATGGATGATTGCCGCGGCCGGCGTTGGCTGAGTGATGGTCAGTTGCAAAGTCCGGTAGCTTATTTAACCTGTAACTTTAATAAACCTATTGGCGGCAAACCGGCGCTGTTTACCCATGATGAAGTGGTGACCTTATTCCATGAGTTTGGCCATGGCCTGCACCATATGCTGACCAAGGTGGATGCTGCAGCGGTAGCTGGCATTAACGGCGTGCCCTGGGATGCGGTAGAGCTGCCTAGTCAGTTTTTAGAAAACTGGTGCTGGGCGCCTGAAGCGCTGGCCATTATATCTGGCCATTATGAAAGCGCTGAGCCGCTGCCACAGGATTTACTGGATAAAATGTTAGCAGCGAAAAACTTCCAGTCAGGCTTGTTTTTAGTACGACAGCTGGAATTTGCCTTATTTGATTTCAGGCTGCATGCCGAATACCAGCCAGAATTTGGTGGCCGGGTGCAGCAATTGCTGGATGAAGTGCGCACTGAGGTATCGGTGATCATACCGCCGCGCTTTAACCGTTTTCAACATGGTTTCAGCCATATTTTTGCCGGGGGGTATGCCGCTGGCTATTACAGTTATTTATGGGCTGAAGTACTGTCGGCGGATGCTTTTGGCCGTTTTGAAGAAGAAGGCGTGTTTAATGCCGATACCGGCCACGATTTTTTACAGTGGATTTTAGAGCGCGGTGGCAGTGCCGAACCGATGGAGCTATTTAAAGGCTTCCGCGGCCGTGAGCCGTCCAATGAGGCCTTGTTGCGACATATGGGTATAGCCGGTTAAGCAGTTAACAAATCATGGATTAATTGCTTATTCAGTGTTGCTCTGTCAGGATTGCTATATCACAGAGGCCTTGCTGACAAGAAGCGGCCCGCCACTGACCAACAACTTAAGTGAGGCACGCATGAACAAGCTTAAAAAAAATGTCGTTAGCCACTGTACGGCAACCGCAGCGCTGTTGCTGTTGGGGCTGAGTGGTTGCCAGCAGGCGGTCTCGGAGCAGGAGACGCGGGTCGCGCCGGCGCCTTTGGTGGAAGCGATAGATCCGGTGGCCAATCCGCTGGCTGCGGTAAAAGCGAGGGATAAACAAATGACACTGAGTGTTGATGCTGATCCAAACGTATTACGTCGTGAAGCGCTGGCACTGATAGGCGATGCCCGTGCTGATGATAACAGCCAGTGCCGGGTAGCGGCCTTTGGCCATAAGCCTTGTGGCGGACCGGCGGGCTATGTAGCCTACTCGACTAAAGATGGCAATGAAGGCGATATTTTGCGCAAAATTGCCGCTTACAATGCCGCTGCCGAAGCCGAAAACATGCGCTTAGGCCGGATGTCTGATTGTGCGGTCGTGACCGAGCCGGCAGTAGAATTGGTCGGCGGCCAATGCAAGCTGGTGCAGCATAGCAGCTACTAGCAGCCTTTAAGGTTTACTCACGGAGTGGTATGAGCAACAGAGCAGAGCCCTTTGCGGCCATTTATCAGCGGGCCTGCGATCGTAAAGGTGGTGCGGCAGCCGTGGCGGCACTGACTAGCCTGCCCTTGTCCAGCGTTGAGCTTGCCCGCTTGCCCGACAGCCTGATATTGGCGGAGCTAAGCAAAAAAGTGTTTCAGTCGGGTTTTGTCTGGCGCGTGGTAAGGCAAAAATGGCCGGGTTTTTGTGAGCTGTTTTTTGATTTTGATATTGAAAAAGTATTGTTGCTCAGTGATGAGATGCTGGAGCAAAAAGCTGCTGATCCGCGCATTATCCGCAATCTGAATAAAGTGTTTACCATTAGGGCTAATGCGCTGATGATGTACGATGTACTGCAGGATTACGGCAGCTTTGCCCGCTTTATCGCTGATTGGCCCAGCGACAACATTATTGGTTTGTGGGCCTATTTAAAAAAGCACGGTGCCAGGCTAGGTGGCAATACCGGCCCTTATGCGCTTAGAGCCATTGGCAAAGACACCTTTTTACTGACGCAGGATATTGAAGCCTATTTACGTGCTTATGGCGTCTTTGATGGTGGCATTAACAGCCAGCGCAGCTTGCAGCAAATACAGCAGCAATTTAACCTGTGGCAAGAGCAATCGGGGCTGAGTTTGCAGCAAATCAGCCAGATAGTGGCATTTAGTGTGGGTGATAACAGCGTAGGCATGCAGCAATGAACCTGCCTTTCACTGTGCCGCTGCTGTGCCATGAGCCAGCGTCTGAGCCTTATGCGCAGGAGCTGTGCCATGTATTTGCGCTTGAACGTGCACTAAAGGCCGATGGTTGGCACTTGTTGTTGCAAGACGGTAGTTTGGGCTTACTGAATAAGCAGTTAGCCAAACAAAGTGCCATAGTGGTCGACTTTGCCAGTGGTGCTGCCAGTTACCGGCGTGCTCATGGTGGCGGAGTAACTGAAGCTATTGCTAAGGCGGTAGGCCTAAATAAAAAGCGTGCTTTAACGGTGTTGGATGCTACAGCTGGGCTGGGCCGTGATGCGTTAGTGCTGGCGAGCCTTGGCGCAAGCCTTACCCTGGTTGAGCGTAACCCAGCGGTGGCCGCCTTGTTATTTGATGGTTTGCGCCGGGCGCAGCAGCATGCTGAGCTAAGCGAGCTCTTGGCGCGGATGCGCTTAAGACATACCTCTGCCCTGGAGGCATTAGCGGACAGCCCGCCGGTCGATGTCGTGTTTTTAGACCCGATGTTTCCACCGCGCGACAAAAGCGCCCTGGTCAAAAAAGAGATGCGCGCCTTTCATGATGTGGTGGGCAGAGACGATGATGCCGATGCGCTGTTAGCGCCGGCACTGAAACTGGCGCAAAAGCGGGTCGTGGTAAAACGGCCGGGTTATGCTGATTTTTTAGCCGGTGCAAAACCGACGATGTCGGTCAGCGGTAAAAACAACAGGTTCGATGTTTACGTCAATAGTGCTATTAGCTGAAGTACAGGCTGGTTTAAGCCCAGAGTGTTGTGGCGTTTTAATTCATTAAAATAAAGGAATGGGATCATGTTAAAAGTAGGCGATAAGTTACCAGAAGTCAGTTTTTCTAAACTGACTAAAGAAGGGGTGTTAAACCCGACTACCAGCCAGATTTTTGCCAATAAAAAAGTGGTGATGTTTGCCGTACCAGGTGCTTTTACGCCTACCTGCTCAGCTGCACATTTACCGGGCTATATTACCCTGGCCGATCAAATTAAAGCCAAAGGCATAGATGAGATTATCTGTGTAGCGGTAAACGATGCTTTTGTCATGAACGCCTGGAAAAAAAGCCAGAATGCAGAAGAGATCACCTTTTTAGCTGATGGTGGCGCCGCTTTTCATCAGGCCATTGGTCTGACTATGGAAACCGGTGAGTTTGGTGGCTTGCGCTCACAACGTTATGCGATGGTGGTCGATAACGGCGTGGTCACACTGTTAAACGTTGAACCGCCAAAAACCTTTGAAGTCAGCAAAGCCGAAGTGATTTTAGCGGCGCTGTAAGTGTATTACCCTCCCGGCATGCCAATGCCAGGAGGGTGTTTCAGTTGCCAGTAGAGCCGTCGTTTTGCTCAAGGCAACTAACAATAGTCCAGCCGTCTGCCCGATAATGATCAACAATATTTGTGCGCAAAGGCCGGTGATCTTTGGTTTTTGAGGTTGCCACATCCATTCTGCCAACCACCTTGCCAAAGTCTGGACGACAGCTCCAGATGCTTTGATCATGCTCCGGATGCGGCGGTACATAAGTTTTAATGTCGCCGTGCTTCAGTGCCATGTAAGACAAATGGATGTCTTCGCCATTTTCCCAATGCAACGGTTGTTCAAACCACATATATTTTAAATGTGTTTTATCCATAAACCAGGCATGCCCAACCAGGTCCACTGCGACAACCTCGTTACTGTGTAAGCCATTCCAGCCTGCTTTATTTTTATTCGAGTAGCCACCTGCTGGCGGTAAAATAACGCCCGAACCACCTAAAATACCGTCATAACCGGCAGCAATAGTGTTGAGGCAACTCTCAAACCATTTAGGTTGCGGTAACACATCATCATCAAAAAATGCCACATAGCGGGTACGCACTAAATTGGCCAGCGCAAAGCGGCCCCAAAACAGATAATTACTGTTGGATACCACTACCCGATCGGCCAGATCAGACACGTCAAGCAATTCTTGTTCGCTGCGGTTGGACCATACCCAGATTTCATCGGGTGGGATTGTTTGTGCCCGCAGCGCGGCAATTTGATCAGGTAAATATTTGGCGCGGCGATAAGCTGTTAAAATGACCGTAATACCGCTGCTTTTAGCTGGTGCCAGCTCGTCGGCATCTTTGTTAAAATGGATGCTTTGCTGCGGTTTTGCCAGTTGCCGTTTCACGCTGCTACCCAAACGGATCCGTAATAACCCCATTACCCGGGTTTGCCACCACCAACTGATGGCGTGTTTCAGGCTTTTTCTTGGTGTTCTGCTCATGCTATGCCTTGCTCTTATAAGATATGACTTAAAAATGTATCTGCGTTATTTATTAAACAAGGCTGCTTTGATACGCCGGTTCATTCTGCGCAGTGCAGATAGCCGGCTTTTTGGTTGATAGCGGCCTTTTTGCACATGGCGGATCAGGTACAGGTTGTCAATTTCAATAGGCACACCATCGGTGCCCAATAACCAGCGAAACGCCCGGTCTTCGTAGGTTTTCACCCATACCGGTTTAGGCCGTTGATAAACACTCAGCGAGTCACAGTAACCACATTGCCGCGCGACATCGCCATGCACTATCTGAATAGGACCAGTGGCTTTTTTGTAATGGCGTAACTTAAATTCGGTGCTACGAATATCACTGTTTAAATCTACCTGCTCGGTCAGTAAGTTGGCATCCGCTTCCAGTAACTCCGTGGCCTTAAGGGTGCGCGGGAACACCAGTAACTGCTGGCGGTTTTGCAACTGTTGCGCCAGGCTGTCCAGGCAGTTCTCAAAAAACAACACATCACAATCGGTAAACCAGACCCAGTCTGCACTGCTGGTTTTCGCCGCCTTATTACGGCCAATGGCCCGGCGTAGCAATTTAGGTGTGGCTAAGGCTTGAAAATTCCAACTGACATTAGGCAGCTCAAGCTGCTGATATTGCTTGATAAGCTCACAAGTTTTGTAGTCTTGCTCTGAATAAAACAGCGTAAAGTGTAAGCTGCAGGCTGTGGGCGGATACTTAGCAATAGAAGCCAGCTGATAAGCTAAAAAGCGCGCGTAATTCCAGCAATGGCTGACAATTTCCAGTTTAAGATGGCCTGAACGCGCGGTCAGTTCACTGGCTTTTGGCCTGTTGTTAATAAACCAGCGGCCCGGCAATAAGCCTGAGGCGGCAAAGCGTAAAGCGAGTTCCAGAGTTCGGCTGAACAGGCTATCTTGTTTAACATCAGCAGGATGATTCATGTAATGGGCCTGATAAATAATGTGATAAAACAGAAATATTAGCTTGAAGCGCTATGCTCAATAAGTGTAGATGGTAAACTTAACCCTAAGCTGATGGAAGCACAAACTACAGGAAATAGCTAAATGCCGGGGTTACAGATTTGATTAGGCTGTTTTATACACTGGCGCTGTATCTGCTGCTGCCCCTGTTATTGCTGTATTTTTTTTGGCGCTCACGTAAAGATCCGGCTTACCGGCAGCGGCTACCTGAGCGGTTTGCCTTTGGCCTGCGCCAGTTACCTTTACAGGCGGGCGGTATAGTAGTGCATACGGTATCGGTTGGTGAGGTGATTGCCGCCACGCCGTTGATCCAGCAATTACGTAAAGATTACCCCAACACGCCCATTACAGTGACCTGCACCACGCCAACCGGCACTGCCACCATCCGCAGTCGTTTTGCTGACAACGTACAACATTGCTATTTACCGCTGGATTACCCGGAAGCGGTAACACGCTTTTTAGCGGCTTTACAGCCAAAGCTGCTCATTATCGTAGAAACTGAGCTGTGGCCAAATTTATTTAGACAATGTCAACAGCAGGCCATTCCTGTGCTGCTGGTGAATGCCCGCTTATCAGCGAGATCGGCGCGCGGCTACCGGCGTTTTAGCTGGCTGACAAAGCCATTACTGAACCAGATTAGCTGTTTACTGACTCAGGATAATGCCAGCGCCAGGCGCTTTAAGGCGCTGGGTTATAACGGTAAGCTGTTGGTGATGGGTAACCTGAAATTTGAACTGGCAATACCCGACACGCAGCACACTTTGCTGCAGCGCTTTGCCCCCGCTTTTGCCGGGCGCTTGCTGTGGGTAGCAGGGAGCACCCATGCCGGTGAGGACGAACAGTTACTAGCGCTGTACCCGCAGTTAAAACAGCAATTTCCAACGCTGATGCTATTTATGGTGCCGCGCCACCCTGAGCGTTTTGATGCCGTGGCCAAATTGGTTACTGGTGCAGGATTAACGCTATGGCGGCGCAGCAGCGACACCCTGCCCGATAACAACATTGATATTGCGCTGGGGGATTCTATGGGCGAGTTACTGGCCTGGTATCAGCTGGCAGACTTAGTGTTTATTGGTGGCAGCCTTATTGCGCGCGGTGGTCATAACCCGCTGGAGGCTATTAGTTTTGCTAAGGCGGTGCAAAGCGGGCCACATATTTTTAATTTTAATGATGCCTACCGGCAATTGCAGCAGCGTCAGGCGGTGAGCCTGGTAGCGGATAGCGCAGAGTTGTTAGTCAATACCCGGCAATTACTGGCAGATGCGCCGTTACGCCAGGCGCAGGGGCAGCGGGCGCAAACATTTTTTTTACAGCAACAGGGCGCAACAGCAAAAAGCTTAGCGGTGATACAAGCTATATGGGGAGCGCGTATGCAGTATAAGACCAAGCAACAAGGCGCAAACCACTTTTGGTACGATGAAGATTTTTTCATAGATATCACTGCCGGGCAGTTTCAACACCAGTGGTGGCAGGCGCAACAGGCCATTGTTGGTAGCTCCAGTGGCCGCAATACCGCTTACTTTGTGCAGCATGATCAGCATAAGTTGGTACTAAGGCATTATTATCGTGGTGGCTTAATCGCTAAACTCAGCCGCGACAGTTTTTTCTGGCAGCCGGTAGCCAAAAGCCGCGCCATGCAGGAGTTTCATTTGTTAAGCTGGATGCGCTCACAGGGGCTGGCAGTCCCCAGGCCGGTGGCGGCACGTTATCAGCGCTGCGGTTTAATGTACAAGGCTGATTTACTGATAGCACTGATCCCGGACAGTCAGGACTTAGCGACGATACTGCAACAGCAGCAGATCACTGCGCAACAATGGCAGGCAGTCGGCAAAGCCATAGCCCAGATGCACCGACTGGGGGTCTATCATTCCGATTTAAACTGTCGCAACATTATGCTCGATAGCGCCGCTAAGGTGTGGCTACTGGACTTTGATAAATGTGGCCG
This sequence comes from Arsukibacterium sp., assembly GCF_036735525.1. Taxonomy (NCBI): domain Bacteria; kingdom Pseudomonadati; phylum Pseudomonadota; class Gammaproteobacteria; order Chromatiales; family Chromatiaceae; genus Arsukibacterium; species Arsukibacterium sp. The sequence continues at coordinate 22,097 of NZ_DAINOE010000019.1, forward strand.
GCGAGAGCCTGGCAAATGGCAGCAACACAACCTGGCCCGCTTAAAGCGCTCATTGTTAAAAGAGCAAGCCAGGTTGCCCGGCTTTTATTGGCAGCTGCAGGATTGGACGGCGTTATTGCAAGGCTATCACAATGATTAAAAACCGCTAAACCCATATATCTTGCGCTTTACCGCAGTTATTTGGTTATTTGCTGCACGCTCAGCCTGCATTCAGCACTTGGTGTATGCCAGCTTCTTTGGTATAACTGACCGCTGGAGGGCATCTATGCGGCTAAATAAAATAATAATAACAATGTATGCGGCGAGTTTTTTTGCGCTGGCAGATCAAACGGCAGACTTTGAACGTGCTATGGCTTTATATCAACAGGGACAATATCAGGAAGCAGCCAGTCTGTTCCAGGATCTTGCTCTGGAGGGTGTGCCTAAAGCACAGTTACAATTGGCCAGATTATACTCATTAGGTCATGGTGTTGAGCAGGACCCATTGCAGGCAGCCTATTGGCTGGAGCAGTCGGCGTCAGGCGGTACCGATTTTATTGACCAGCGTGCAGCACAACGTGATATCGAGCAAGCCGCTGCTCAAATACGGCAAGCTGTGGTTGAGCAGACAGTTGCTGCCAGCGTGCCAGTAGCGGAAGCGACAGCTGATGAGACAACAGTAGCCGCTATAGCCGAGCCTCGCAGTGCTATAGTAGCCTACACGGGTACGGTGGAAGCACTGCCTGTTGGCCCCTCTAACCCCGCTACGGTATTACGTCTGCAGCAACAGCCTGATGACGTCCCGGAAGAAGCCTTAGTCACGGAAGTGGCGCAGGCAACTGAGCCACAACTACAGCAGGCGTCAATAGCCGAAAGCACTACCGCTATTAATCCGGCCCCGGAGCAAACCAGCTCGATAAGCTTAGCCAATGCCAATTTTGCTACCGGCATGCGGGCATTTCGCCGGCAAAACTATTCTGAAGCCTTTGAGCATTGGCTGCCACTGGCAGAAAATGGCGATACAGATTCCCAATTTAATTTAGCGGCGCTTTATGCCAATGGTCACGGTGTGCCAACAGATTATGTTAATGCTGCTTACTGGTTTACCGCAGCTGCTGAGCGTGGCATGGCTGCTGCGCAATACCATTTGGCTACCTTACTAGCCAATGGCAGAGGTATTTCACAAGATTACACTCAGGCGGTCTATTGGTACAAACAGGCTGCAGAGCAGCAGCATGTGTTGGCTCAATATAATCTGGGCTTTATGTATGGCAGTGGCCGTGGGGTAACGCAAGACGATGCTGCCGCAGCCAGGTGGTATCAATTAGCTGCAGAGCAAGGCGATGAAGATGCGCAATTTGTGTTAGGTAACCGCTACTTACAAGGCCGTGGCGTGGCAGCAGATGTCAGTCAGGCTGTAAACCTGCTGCAACAAGCTGCAGCGCAGGGGCATGCGCGGGCGGCTTGGCAACTGGCGTTGTTGTATCAGCAAGGCAATGGTGTGCCGCAAAGTGATGAGCGCGCATATAACTTTTATTTGCTGGCTGCTGATCGCGGACTGCTGCAAGCGCAACGTGAAGTAGGCGTAAGCTTATTACAAGGTCGGGGCGTTCGCGCCAATACCAGCCGGGCGCAGGAATATCTGGAGCGGGCGGCAGCACAGAACGATGCCGATGCCAGTTACTATTTAGGTATTATGCTGAGTGAAGCGCGTGGACGCAGTCAGGATTTACCCAGGTCGGTTGAGTTATTTAAGTTGGCAGCGAACCAGGGCTCTGCCTTAGCGCAATATCAACTTGGCCTGAGCTATGCCAATGGTAACGGCATAGCTGCGGATGAGGTGCAAGCCTTTAATTGGTTGCTAAAAGCCGCTGAACAAGGGCATGGCCCGGCGCAATATTTGGTGGGGTTGCGCTATGCCAACGCGCAAGGGGTCGCTGGAAATGACAAGCAAGCAGTGCATTGGTATCAGCAAGCGGCAGCGCAGGGTGAGCTTTATGCCCAATATAATCTGGGCTTTATGCACGGAGCGGGGCGAGGTGTGCCGCAAAGCGACGAGCAGGCGGTATACTGGTATAAAAAAGTGGCTGAACAAGGTGATGCTGATGCGCAGTTTAACTTAGGCTTACGCTATGAGACTGGCCGCGGTGTGGCGCAGAATGATGAACTGGCGGTGTTGTGGTTTCAAAAAGCGGTAGAGCAGAACCATGGCCGGGCCAGAGCGCATTTAGGCTGGATGTACGAAAAAGGCTATGGTGTGCCGCAGGACGAACGCCGGGCTTTTCAGTTATATCAGCAAGCGCGTGAGGCGCAGGTCCCCAGAGCTTTAACCGCACTGGGCTTGTTTTATAAAAATGGCCGCCAGGTGAGGGCCGACGATAAAATAGCGGTAGAGTTATTTGCTCAGGCCGCCGCTCAGGGCTACTCAGTGGCGCAATATAACCTTGGCTGGATGTATGAAAATGGCCGCGGTGTGGCACGTGATTTAGTTAAAGCCCGCGATCTGTTTCAGTTAGCCGCAGCGCAAAACGAGCCTCTGGCCCGCGCACAATTGCAGCGTTTGTTAAGCCCTTGATGTAAGTTGCTTAATAAGTAACATAACATTGTTTAAACAATAAAACAGGGCGCCTATGGCGCCCTGTTTTATTGTTGTTGCATTACCCAAGCATTAAGGTTTGTATTCCACTACCAGGCTAACACCGCTAAAGCTGCTGTAAGCACGGATACTGATATGCCAGGTATCGGCTGCCGGGTTGGTAAAGCTGCAGTTTTCGTTATTACCCTGCAGATAAGGCCGGCAATTGTACGAGGTGGTCGTGGGGCGGGCACCACGGCGCACATAGAGATCAGCATCACCGCTGCCACCAGAGATAGCAGCGGTAAGGCTTCTCATACCCGTTGGCACCGTAATGGTGTAATGCAACCAGTTATTGGTGGTCGCTGACAGGTTGGTCAGGGTGCCACCGCCACCACTGGCTGTGCCCTGAGCAGCAATTACTGCCGCGTTGGCATCAACGATACCGGTACCACAGCCACTGCAGGCTGCAGGGAAGCTGCGTGCGGTGTTTTTCAGGATGGTTTCAATTTCATCTGGAGTGGCTGAAGGTTTAACTTGTTTGATTAAGGCGGCTACACCGGCAACATGTGGCGCGGCCATAGAGGTGCCCTGGCTATAACCATAGCTATCTGAACCTGGCGTGGTGCTACCGGTATTATAGGTAGAGAGGACACCGTTAGGATCATTAGCTGAGGTCATTTGTCCGCCCGGAGCCGCCACGTCAATACTGGTGCCAAAGTTGGAGTAGTTGGCACGACCGCCCTGGCGGTTAGTGGCAGCAACGTTAACGACACCATTACAGTTACCCGGATTAAAGTTATTGGCGTTGGCATTGCTGTTACCGGCAGCGACCACGACCACAGCGCCACGGCTACGCGCCTGATTAATGGCATTTTGGGTGGTGGTGCTACAAGCGCCACCGCCACCTAAGCTCATGTTGATCACTTGTGCCGGGTTGGCATTGGCCGGTACGCCGGATACAGTGCCACCGGCTGCCCAGATAATGCCATCAGCGATATCTGAGGTATAGCCACCACATTTCCCTAACACCCGGACCGGTACAATTTTGGCATTGTAAGCGACCCCAGCTACGCCACGGTTATTATTGGTTACCGCAGCAATAGTGCCGGCCACATGGGTACCATGCCAGGAAGAAGCGCGGAATGAGGTGGGTTGACCATTGCCACATTCGCCGGCATTGGTCCAATCACCCGGATCGCGGGCATCGTTGTCACGGCCATTGCCATCGTTGCCGATAAAGGCATCTGAAATCATGTCGTAGCCTGGTAACAGGTTGGCATTTAAATCAATATGCGGCCGAAAACCGGTATCCAGAACTGCTACCACCACGCCCTGGCCGGTCGCTTTGTCCCATGCTGCAGGGGCACGCAGGCCGCCTGTGTTTTCATAATAATGCCACTGGTTGGTATAATTGGTGTCGTTAGGCGTAAAAGCGGCCTGCAGCAGCTGATCTTCCTCAACATATTCTACTTCGTCATCCGCGGCCAGCTCAGCTAACAGTGTCGCGGTTTCGCGCTTAGATAATTGACGATCAGCACCAAAAACCGCATGGCGCTCCAGTGCAGTTTCTCTGATAAAACGTACCCGCTTACCGGCACGATTGCTAAAACGCTCGGCTTTTTCCTGCATGCGCGCGGCCCGACGCAGGGCACCAACACTGACGGGTAACTGCTGGCTCATACGCTCACTGTGGTTGTCTTTATATTTAACAATAACGCGGGTAACGGGACCATCGTTGTAATCAGCTCGTTCTTCAGCCTGCAGATTGCTACAGAGGGCTACTGGTAAACAAAGTAAAGCCAGACGGCTTAATTTAAATGGAAATGATGTCATTATGTTCTCTTAATTATTATTGTTTAGTGGCTTCCCTGGAACGGATGACTGCATGCTGTTACACCACAGCAACATCGTAACTGTTTTAATGAAATTGTAAGAATATGTAAATGCACAAAATATGGACAACATATAGCCAGCGAGTAAAGCTGTTAACAACTGTTTCAAAAAAAGGATTGTTTAGCTGTTAATCAGTTTTATTACTTGAATGCCAGCGCAGCATTGCTGCAGGGTGTTGAGTTTTATATACAATTTTTTTTATAGCTTATCGTTATAAGATATGTCTTTATGATTGACTTGAACAGTCAGAAGGCTGAGATTGCATCGTTAGCAAAGGTAGCCGACAATAGTCACTTTGAATTAGCGTAACAGTAAGTTGAACACTAAATGCAGCAGTGGGATGTAATAGTAATAGGAGCCGGCGCTGCCGGATTAATGTGTGCCATTGAGGCCGGTAAACGTGGTCGTAAGGTGCTGGTGCTTGATAATGGCAAGCGGGTGGGCCGTAAAATTCTGATGTCAGGCGGTGGCCGCTGTAATTTTACTAATATCTATACCAGCCACGAAAACTTCCTGTCGCAAAACAAGCATTTTTGTAAATCGGCATTAAGCCGCTATACCCAATGGGACTTTATTGGCCTGGTACAACAGCATGCGATTCCCTATCACGAGAAAACGCTGGGCCAGCTATTTTGTGATGACAGCGCCAAAGACATTGTGGATATGCTGCTCGCTGAAGCCAAAGCGGCCAATGTGCAGATTGCGTTGCAGCAGCAGATAAGCGCTGTCAGCTTTGCTGCAGGCCAATACACTATAAGCACGCCAGAGCTAGAGCGGCAATGTTCCAGCCTGGTGGTGGCCAGTGGCGGCCTGAGCCTGCCTAATTTAGGCGCAACCCCTTTTGGTTTTCAGCTGGCTGAGCAGTTTGGCTTAACCGTACTGCCACTGCGTGCGGCGCTGGTGCCCCTGACCTGGCAGCCGAGTGATAAGGCCGTATTTGAAGAAATCAGCGGTGTATCGCTACCGGTGACGGCACAGGCCAATGGCACCTTGTTCCCGGAAGATATGCTGTTTACCCATCGCGGCTTAAGCGGGCCGGCCATTTTGCAAATATCCAGTTATTGGCAGCCGGGTGATGAGGTGCTGGTTAATCTGTCTCCAGAAACCGATGTGGCAGCGTTTTTGGCCAATCAGCAACAGGCCCACCCTGAGCAGGAAGTTAAAACGGCTCTTAGCAAACTATTACCCAAACGACTCGTTGAAAAACTGCTAGAGATACAGATATTGACTAACCAGCCATTGAAAGCACTTAACCCGAAAAGCATTAAACAGATTGCCGACAGCCTGCATGGTTACATTTTTAAACCGAATGGCACTGAAGGTTATCGCACGGCAGAAGTGACTATTGGTGGTGTAGATACCGAGGGCTTATCGTCCAAAACCATGGAAGCGAAACATCAGCCCGGCCTGTATTTTATTGGCGAAGTCGTCGATGTCACCGGCTGGCTCGGTGGTTACAACTTCCAGTGGGCCTGGGCCAGCGGCTGGGTAGCAGGACAGTATTGTTAAGTGAATAATCGATGAAAAAACTCTCAACAGTACAAATTAAACAACAAGCTGCGGTGCTGTCTGCGGTAACCTTACTGGAGCAGCAGGCGTTGGCAGAATTCGCCGGCGTAGTGCAGTGCTGGTTTAGCCTGGAGTATGAGGCCTTTCCGGGCTCGTTGTTGGTGCGGGTGCAATTTGCTGATGATGCTGCACTTGCCGCAGCACAGCCACAGTTATTAAGCTGGCAAAAGCGTTTCAGCGGCCATATGCTGAAAAAGGGTGTGGTACTAAAAGACATGCGTAAACATCTGGTGTTTACGCTTAATAGCCCTAATGACTAAGTTAAACCTCAACTGACTAAGCTTCCATACGGATAATGAGTGTGATGAAATATTATGTTGGCGCCTATGCCGCCTCCCCCAATCACAGCGAGTGGAATCCCGCACGGGAAACCGCTTTTTATCAGCAATTAAAAGTGTTGCCGAATGTAAAAGGCCTGGAGCACCCGTTTTTAAGTGCCTTGCATCAACATGACGATAACTGGTTTTTAGCCAATATCGACCCCAGCTGGGATTATGTGTTTACCTGTATCCCCGGCATTATGAATGCGCTCGGTCAAAACCCGTTGTTTGGTATTGCCTCAAACGATGAAGCGGGGCGCCAGGCTGCACTGGGTTTTATGCAGCAGGCCTGTGCGGCCATTGCTAAACTCAATGCTCATTTAGGCCGGCAGGCCGTTCGCGCTATTCAAATTCAAACGGCGCCAGCCCGTCATAAGGCGCACTCATCTAAAGCTGCGCTTGCGGCATCAATTAACACCATGCTTAGCTGGGACTGGCAGGGCGCGAAGATCGTGATCGAGCACTGTGATGCCTATGTTGACAGCCATGCCCCCTCAAAAGGTTTTTTAGCCCTTACCGATGAGCTTGAAGTATTAACGCAGTTAAATGCCAACCTGCCAGCAGCGCAGCAACTAGGCATGGTGATTAACTGGGGCCGCTCGGTGTTTGAGACGCGTCGGGTAGCAGGGGCGCTGGAACATATTAAAGCAGCCCAAGCAGCGGGCCTGTTAAGTGGTGTGATGTTTTCAGGCGTATCAGATCAGGACAGCGCCTACGGTGCCTGGCGTGATAGCCATCAACCGCCGCGCCGCAGTGAACAGGTAGTACATGGCGAGCCGGGCAGTTGGATGACCGAGCAAGCGATGCACCAATGTTTAGCCGCCTGCTCTTATGCCCGCCAGTTGTTCGTGCTAGGTGTGAAAATTGGTATCCGTCCACTCGCGGCAGACATTGCCGAGCGTATCGGTTATCTGCGCGATACGCTGGCGATTTTAGATCGTTATTTTGCACAAGCAAGCGCAGATATTTAACCCAGGTTATAGCGCTCGCCATCTTTGCCGGTAAAGCTTTTATCGGCTTTATGGCGACAGCTGACCTGACGGCCGCTGACCATACTAAACCAGACGCAGTCAGGCTCAGTGGTTTGCAGCTGAATATCGTCAATACCGGCGCTATCCTGACAACCTTGCTCGCCATGGCGGTTAAACACCAGCTCAACATGACGCCCATCATTGTGCAGTAATAGTGACTCTGGCGCTTCGCGGTGGCCGCTTAAGGCGACAAACTGCGCCGGGTTTTGCAAACCACTTTTACGGCCATCGGCAAAAAACGCCAGCAAATGCTGAAAATACACCACATAGCTCACCACATCTTTATGCGAGCCCTGAGCCAGCGGAAAGGTTTTATCTAAAAAGTTTTTTGAATAGTCCATGACCTGTTTGACATGGCGCTGATTCAGCTCATTAATCACGTTAAGCTCAGTCGCCATCCAGGCGGTATGGCTATGTGACGGTGTGCTCTGTTGTTGGGCCAGTGTGGTCATAATCTCATCCTCGTTTGGTGTCAGGTACAGTGTTTAGTTTTTTAGGTTACCGCTGTGCAATCTTGTGTAGCCTTAAACATCAGACCAGTTGCTATCGGTTAGAAACTAGTCTAGTCTAAAAAACAGCATAATTTGACAATAAAAATTTTACAGTGTGAATTTTACAAAATGAAAGCCAATAAAAGCCTGCTGAGAAAGTCGCATTTTCTGGGAACTAAGATTAGAAACCTGAGAAAACGCAATAATTTAACCATGGAAGATTTATCAACACGCTGCATCCGGGTTAACCCGGAGCAGGCGCCGTCGGTGTCGTATTTATCGATGATTGAGCGTGGTAAGCGTACGCCAGGTGTTGAAATGCTGGAAGTGATTGCTGAAGTGTTTCAAAAAGATCTCGACTGGTTTTTAGATGGTGAAGACGCCGGCCAGGACTTAACACCGCAAAAAGGCAGTCGTGGCGGCATTAACGGTATGGCGCTGGAGCCAAGCTTTTTATTTTCAAATGAGATTTTACAAATTGCCATCCCGGAAATGCTGTCGCAAACCGGCACCAGTGGTAAACAATTTGCACAATTGTTGATCCGTGCACATCAGGAACACCATCAAAACCATTTTCCAGAGCTGGAACGTGCCGCCGAAGAGGTGGGCCAAAAGCGCATGCCACTCAGTGTTGAGGAGTTAATGGCGATAGCGCAGCAATTAGGCCTGCACATCAGCTGGTTTGAAGAGGCCCCGCAAGAGCTGCTGGATGAACTGGGGGTGCGCTCAAAAAACGTGGCGACCTCATTTTTTACCCCGCCTGGCACCTTGCACTTAAACCGGTTATTACAGCAAGTGCCTACCCGGCTGAAATACGAATTAGCGGTACATATTGGCCATGCTGTACTGCATAACAAAGATGGCGTAAAAAGCAGCATGACTGTAGGTGGTGCCCATGACGATGAGTTGTCGCACTCTACGGCGGTGCAGCCGCAGGATATGCTTCATGCCTGGCGCGATTTTGAATCCAGTTTTTTTGCCGGTGCCTTACTTTGCCCTAAATTACCGTTCCGGCAATTGCTTGATCGCCATGGTTATGAAATCAGCAGCCATCAGCAAGCCGGTGTGTCGGCCTCAGTGGCGATGCGCCGCATGACGGCGGTGTCATCCTATACCCATTGGCATTACTTTGATGCTTACACCCCGGGTAAACTAAAAGCCGTTTATCGGGGCAATGGCATACCGCTGCCCTGGGGCAATATGCGTCAGGTAGAAGATCCCTGTCAGCATTGGGCTGTTTTTCGGATGTTTGATGTGGAAGGCGTGGCCAGCTCTGCCCAGTTATCCTTACTGGATGTCAACGGCGTGCCGCGCATTTACTGCTGCGAGTCAACCAAAGTCCAGGATTTAGCCGGTAATACCCATGTGCTGTGTGCCGGTATCGATGTGAACCCTGCGCTGCTGGCGCAAGGCGAAGATGCCGATGGCATGGCCGCAGAGTTAAAACAACTGTGCATTAACAGTGCCGGCGGCGCCAAAGTGCCAAAAAGTATCCAAACGGCGCTGACCAGTGTCGCCCATATTTTAAATATTAACTGGGTAGCGCGTAGTTTAGAAAAACCGGTGCAGCTGATTTGTGCCAGAGGCAATAGTTGCCCCCGTAACCCTAGCTGCTATAGCCGTTGTACATAATAAAACACGATATACGAAAGACATATTTATATTCTGTTACAACTTAATGTGTCAGCTAATTGGCAAGGCAGCCAGGGGCGGAGTACCATAGCCTGGCGAACTTTTTGTAACCAAACACAGGATAACGATAATGAAAAAACTTACCCTGGTTGCCACAGCCGTGGCCTTAGCACTTGGCTTAAGCGCTTGCAGTAAACCAGCACAACAGGATAGCACTAGCACTACCCAGACCACATCAGTATTGGTATCAGGTGTTGATACCCAGTATTTTGACCCGGCCGTGGCTTTTTCAGAAGATTTCTTTTTAGCCGTTAACGGTAAATGGCTGGCAGAAACCGAGATCCCAGCTGATCGGGCAACCTTCGGTTCTTTTCATATTCTGGCAGAGCGCTCACAGCAAGCCGTCAAAGATATTATTGATGAAGTGGCAGCCCGTACTGATTTAACACCCGGCTCAGACGAGCAGAAGCTGGGCAGTTTTTATAACAGCTTTATGGATGAAGCGACCATAGAGCGGCTGGGTATCAGCCCGGTACAGCCGCAATTAAATGCTATTAGTTCACTGGAAAACAAAGAACAGCTGGCTGGTTTATTTGCCCAACTGCAGCGTGACGGCGTCGCTATTCCTTTTAGCTGGTTTATCAATAACGATGCAAAAAACTCCACCGAATATGCGGTTTATATCGGTCAGGGCGGCTTAGGCTTGCCAGATCGTGATTACTATTTTAACGAAGACGAAGCCTCATTAAAGATTATTAACGCCTATCAGGCTTATTTAACCGATATGTTTGCTCTGGCTGGCTACGCCGATCCCGCTGGGGCGGCAGCGCGCGTGTATGCACTGGAAAAAGCGCTGGCAGAGCACCACTGGACCAGGCTTGATAACCGTAATGCCGATAAAACCTATAACAAGATGTCAGTGGCAGAGCTGAATGCCAGCCTGGGTAATTTTAACTGGGACGACTTTGCCAATGGCGTGAAACTCACTGGCATAAACGACATTATCGTGCGTCAGCCCAGCTATTTTGCTGGCTTTGCCAATGTCATGGACAGCACCGATTTACAAAGCTGGCAAGATTATCTGAGCCTGAAAACCATTCATGGCTATGCCGATCGTTTAAGCAGCGCTTTTTCTGACCGTCGTTTTGCCTTTTACGGCACTACGCTAAGTGGCATTGAAGAGCAGCAACCACGCTGGAAGCGCGCAGTGGATGCCTCTGATCAGGTGCTGGGTGAGTTAACCGGTAAGTTGTATGTTGAGCGGCACTTTAAACCAGAAGCCAAAGCGCGCATGGAGCAATTGGTCGCTAACGTCATTAAAGCCTATGAACAGTCAATTAAAGAGCTGGAATGGATGACTGACGATACCAAAGTAGCGGCACTGGAAAAACTCAGCAAATTTACGCCGAAAATTGGTTACCCGGATAACTGGAAAGATTACTCCTCGCTGGAAATCAAAGCGGATGATCTGGTGGGTAACTTTATGCGCGCCAGCCACTGGAGTTACGATCAGATGTTAGCCAAGCTGGGCCAGCCGATTGATAAAAGCGAGTGGTTTATGACCCCGCAAACGGTCAATGCTTACTATAACCCGGTAAACAATGAAATCGTGTTCCCGGCGGCCATTTTACAGCCGCCATTCTTTAATATGGACGCGGACGATGCGGTAAATTATGGCGGTATTGGTGGTGTTATTGGCCACGAAATCGGCCATGGCTTTGATGATCAGGGCGCTAAGTATGACGGCGACGGCAACCTGCGTAACTGGTGGACAGAGCAGGATAAAGCCCAGTTCCAGGCGCGTGGTGGCAAGTTGATTGGTCAGTACAATCGCTTTGAGCCACTACCGGGCGTCAACGTCAACGGTGCTGTAGCACTGGGCGAAAACATTGGCGATCTGGGGGGGATGACCGTAGCGTTAAAGGCCTATCAATTATCGTTAGGCGGTAATGAGGCGCCGGTAATGGATGGTTTTACCGGCGAGCAACGCTTTTTTATCAGTTGGGCACAAATCTGGCGCACTAAATTCCGGGAAGAAGCCTTACGCCGTCAGTTAAGCACCGGGCCACACTCTCCGGCGCATTATCGTGTTATCGGGGTACTGCCAAATATCCCAGAGTTTTATAGCGCCTTTGATATTAAAGAGGGTGATGCTATGTACTTACCGCCAGAGCAGCGCGTTAAGATCTGGTAATTACCCGTCGTCTTTCAATCTGTACGGGTGCTGGCTACACCTGTTACCCCAATCACTTAGTACAGCTAAGCTCATGGGGTCGGACTGGCGTACCAGTAATCGGTCTTGCCGCCTTCGTGCATATTGAAATCCATAGGGTAATCCTTTGGGTAAGGTTTTTCTGCTACAATGCATAGGCTGAGCATTAGGTTGCTCAGCCTTTTTTCTGGTCATACCACTATAACAAAGTTTATATAACATCCGGCTTCACATTCACCGTATTTATAGTGGCTATAATTGCGGGCTGTAGCGGCCTGATGTCAATCAACAACGAAATTTCATATAATTAGCCACATTCATTCCAGTGCATGACGCTGTGGTGACAAAAATACAGCCAACGACCAAGAGGATCTTACTGTGCTACAACAATATCGTGAACATGTGGCCGAGCGCGCCGCACAGGGCATTGCACCAAAACCGCTTAATGCTGAACAAGTTGCTACCTTAGTTGACCTGTTAAAAAACCCGCCACAAGGTGAAGAAGACACCTTACTGGACTTATTAATTAACCGGGTACCACCTGGTGTAGACGAAGCCGCTTACGTAAAAGCCGGCTTTTTAGCTGCCTTAGCCAAAGGCGAAGCCAGCTGCAGCCTGATCAGCGCTGAGCGGGCAACCGAGCTGTTAGGCACCATGATGGGCGGCTACAACATAGAGCCGTTAATCAGCCTGCTGGATAACGAAGCATTAGCCCCGGTCGCGGCGAAAGCCTTATCGCACACCCTGCTGATTTTTGATGCCTTCCATGATGTCACTGACAAAGCCGAGGCCGGTAATCAGTATGCCAAGCAAGTATTACAAAGCTGGGCTGATGCACAGTGGTTTGAAGCTAAGCCTGAGCTGGCGAAAAAAATCACAGTGACGGTATTTAAAGTGTCTGGCGAAACCAACACGGATGACTTATCACCGGCACCGGATGCCTGGTCACGGCCAGATATCCCGCTGCATGCCCTTGCTATGCTGAAAAACGCCCGTGAAGGCATTCACCCGGATCAACCTGGTAGCGTTGGCCCGATCAAGCAGTTAGAAGAGTTGAACAAAAAAGGCTTCCCACTGGCTTATGTAGGTGACGTGGTGGGTACCGGTTCATCACGTAAATCTGCCACTAACTCAGTGCTGTGGTTTATGGGTGACGACATTCCATACGTGCCTAACAAGCGCGGTGGTGGCTTTGTGCTGGGTGGCAAAATTGCTCCTATCTTCTTTAATACCATGGAAGACTCCGGTGCCCTGCCGATTGAAGTAGACGTCAGCAAGCTGGAAATGGGCGATGTGATCGACATTCTGCCTTATGAAGGCAAAATTGTGCGCCACGGCAGCGATGAAGTGTTAGCCGAGTTTAGCCTGGCCACAGACGTATTAATTGACGAAGTGCGCGCCGGTGGCCGTATTCCGTTAATCATTGGCCGTGGTTTAACTGACCGTGCCCGTGAATTCTTAGGCCATGGCCCGTCAGACAAATTCCGTCGGCCACAAGCCAAGGTCGATTCAGGCAAAGGCTTTACCCTGGCGCAAAAAATGGTGGGCAAAGCTTGTGGTGTCAAAGGCGTACGCCCGGGCACTTACTGCGAGCCGAAAATGACTACTGTGGGTTCACAAGACACCACAGGGCCAATGACCCGTGACGAGTTAAAAGACTTAGCCTGTTTAGGCTTCTCTGCCGATTTAACCATGCAGTCGTTCTGTCATACTGCCGCCTATCCTAAGCCGGTAGATGTCGATACGCACCACACCTTGCCAGATTTTATTATGAACCGTGGCGGTGTATCACTGCGTCCGGGCGATGGTATTATCCACAGCTGGTTAAACCGTATGTTACTGCCTGATACCGTTGGTACCGGTGGTGATTCCCATACCCGTTTCCCTATTGGTATTTCCTTCCCGGCCGGCTCTGGCTTAGTGGCTTTTGCGGCAGCGACCGGTGTTATGCCACTGGATATGCCTGAGTCAGTCTTAGTGCGCTTTAAAGGTGAAATGCAGCCAGGTATTACGCTGCGAGACTTAGTGCATGCTATTCCTTACGTGGCCATTCAAAAGGGCCTGTTAACGGTAGACAAAAAAGGCAAGAAGAACATCTTCTCTGGCCGCATTCTGGAAATCGAAGGCTTACCACACTTAACGGTTGAGCAGGCGTTTGAGCTGTCAGATGCGTCAGCTGAGCGTTCAGCGGCGGGCTGTACCATTAAGCTGTCAAAAGAGTCGATTGCCGAATATCTGGAATCGAACATCGTGATGTTAAAGTGGATGATTGCCGAAGGTTATGGCGATGTCCGTACTATCGAACGTCGGGTGCAGGCGATGCAGGCCTGGCTGAAAGATCCACAACTGATGGATGCCGATGCTGATGCGGAGTACAGCGAAATCATTGAAATTGACCTGGCCGATATTAAAGAGCCGGTATTATGTGCACCAAACGATCCGGATGATGCGCGTTTACTGTCACAAGTGGCTGGCGACAAAATTGATGAAGTGTTTATCGGCTCTTGCATGACCAACATTGGTCACTTCCGTGCCGCAGGTAAGTTGCTGGACAAGTTTAAAGGCCAGTTACCTACCCGTTTATGGATAGCGCCGCCTACCAAGATGGATCAGGCACAGCTCACCGAAGAAGGTTACTACGGTATCTTTGGTAAAGTAGGTGCCCGTACTGAAATGCCAGGCTGTTCATTGTGTATGGGTAACCAGGCTCGGGTAGCAGAAAAGTCGACGGTGGTCTCTACTTCTACCCGTAACTTCCCGAACCGCTTAGGTCAGGGTGCCAATGTGTACTTAGCCTCAGCAGAACTGGCCGCGGTAGCCTCTATTATCGGCAGATTGCCTACAGTAGAAGAGTATCTGGATTACGCTAAGCAAATCGACGCTACCGCCGCCGATACTTACCGTTACCTGAACTTCCACCGTATGCCGCAGTACACTAAAAAAGCGGACAACGTGATTATTCAGCAAGCGGTGTAATGGCTTTGCTATAATCTGTGTGGATGAACAAAGGCCTGCTGATGCAGGCCTTTTTCATTAAGTGAGTTACTTAAGAATATCTGGTGATAGCGATTACGCAATAGATGGGGCTTTGCGTGAGCGGAGCCTGCATACTCTTACGGGCGCGCCACAGCAACTCACTCCCGCTGGCGCGTGCGTTCAGACACTCTGTGTCGCCCCGATAAGAGATGCAGGCCCGCTAAGAACTGCGCGCAAAGCCGCTGCAGGTTCTTCTGTTTAGGTGCCGGTTCGGCACACGTAAATAAGCATCAGCTTATTTTTTCGTAATAGGAAAAGCATGGAACACGATTTTACTTACGACAGATCAAGCCGCCGCTTTAGCCTGAGCCTTTCAGCCGAGCATGAGATGCTGGGGCGGTTTTTACTGGACGAATTTGGTCAGCAGCCAGCGGCCTATCAGCCATTAATAGACCAGCTTAGCGCACTAAAGCCCTACCAGAGCCTGCAATATCAGGGCAGGGAATACCTGCTACAGGTAGAGAAAGCCGAAGTGACACTTAGCCTGAATGGCCTGTTACAGCAAGATGCCACAAGCCACGCGCAACTGCAGGCGCTTGAGCTGGATGAATCACTGCAACTGGACGAGCATGGCAGTAGCTGTCAGTGCGGCCTGGAAGATTTACTGCAATTACTGCGGCAGTGGCAGCAATTTTTGATGGGTTAACCTGCTTCAATCTGTAAGGGCAGGACTAAGGTAAAGCGGGTACCCTGACCCGGGCTGCTAGCAACGTCGACACTGCCACCGAGTTTTTGACTGATGAGGTTAAACACGATATGCAAGCCTAAACCGGTGCCCCCATGATAACGGTTAGTGGTAAAAAAAGGGTCAAAAATACGCGCAATATGCTCGCTTTTGATGCCAGCTCCGTCATCTGCAAATACAATTTGCACCTGATTATCCTGCTGGCGACAACTAATCATTATGTTGCCATGTTCCCGGTCTTTAAAACCATGAATCAGCGAGTTTTGTGTAAAATTCGTGATGATCTGACCAATAGCCCCCGGGTAACTGAACATATTAATATTATCCGGGCAATTCACTTCTATGTTGATTTGGCGCTTACGCCACATCAGACTCAAACTTTCCAGTAATTCGTTTAAATACTGCGCAAGATTAAAATGGCGCTGCTGATCTGCGGTTAAATCTACGGAAACCTGTTTAAAGTTAGATATCAATTGCGCAGCCCGGAGCAAATTGCGCTCCAGCAAATGCCCGGCCTGCATTGATTTCTCCAGGTATTCTTCAAACTCCTGACGCCGGATATTCCCGGCAGCCAGCCTACTACGAAGTAACTTACTTTCTTCTGTCAGCACACTATTGGCGGTTAATGCAACACCCAGAGGGGTATTCACTTCGTGCGCTACGCCTGCCACCAGTTGGCCCAGAGCGGCCATTTTTTCGGTACGTACCAGCTCGGTCATGGTCGACTCAAGCTGTTTAAGAGTTTGCTCAGCTTTATTTTTAGATTCCTGCAGCGCTTTGGTTTTTTCGTTGAGTGCATCTGTGCGTTCTTCTACCAACCAGGCCATTTCTTCTTGTTTCTTATGCAAACTTTTCAGGCGAAAACTATGTGCTATCAGCAGCATTGCCAGCAATAAACAAAATAGCAGTAGCCGGGCTTGCCAGGTTTCCCACCAAAAAGGTAAGACTTCAATCTCAAGTACCCTTTCATCACTCCAATGGGCATTGTCTAAGCCGGCACGTAACCGGAATTGATAAAGGCCCGGTGGTAGCCGGTCATAGCTGGCTTGTCGCAGCGCAGCGCTTTGGTTCAGCCAATCTGAGTTAAGTGGATCAAGCCTATACTGAAACTGTACCTGTTCTGTTTCAATGTATTCTGGTGTGGAATACAGCAGTCTAAAGCTGCGGTTACCAGAAGCCGGAATGTGAATTCGGGTTAGATCGTGCATTAAGGTCGTCTCAGACGTTAACGGGGCACCATTAATGCTGATGTCCAGTACTGCAGGTTTGGCAATGTTACCAACCTGATAAGCCAGTACTTGGTCCGGCTGAAACAAGGTAAAACCATCGATGCCACCAAATACAATAGTACCGTCTGCCAAGGTGGTGCTGGAGCCATTGATATAGTCGCGGCGTAAAGTGCCATGCCGATAGGCAAAGTGACGAAACTGGCCTGTCTGGGGCATAAACACTGACACGCCAAAAGCGCTACTAAGCCAGATATGGCCATGACGGTCGGTTTCTGCCGCTTTCAGCTGGCCACTTGCCAGACCATCGGCTTCAGCGAACTGCTTAAAACGCACACCCTGTGGACGCAAGGAGCTGTCTTCAGGCAGTATCTCGTAGAGCCCGCTACCGTTTGTGGCTAACCAATGGCGGCCATCGGCCGTTGCCAGATAAGCCATAGGTGCAGAGGCTAAACTGGCTGCACTCTGTACTTCAGGGCTGCTAAGTTGGTGTTTATAAATCAGACTGCCCGTTTTAGCATCAAACCAGAAGAGTCCGCTGTAAGACCCTACCAGAACAAGCTGCTCGTTAATGGACTGAATAAAGGTGATCTCGCGGTCAAAAGGGTGTTGCTTGATAAGGTGCTGAGCTTGCTCGTTCACAATAAACAAGCCCCGATTTTCAATGGCCAGCCACAGCAGGTTGCCAGAGGTCCATAGTCTTCGTATGGCCCCCTCTGGAATATCTGCCATAAGGTGCACAGGCCTATACTCACCAGACAGCTTATTGATGGCAGTGATACCCTGCGCATGGCCAAACCATACTTCGTGCTCTCTTGATAACACGCAAAAAAACTGGAAACTGTGGTCCGGATCAGCTGCTGACTGAAAGTCTGCAGTGGCTAAATCCAGTCGGAACAGACCGGTTGCTGAACCGACCCACAGTGAATTATTAGCCGAAGCCAAACTAATGGTGGCAGGGTTTCTCGACGTTGCAAGTAACGCTGAATCATGGGTCAGACTGACAAAAAGGTTATTAGCGAAATGCAAACGCGATACGCCACCACTCCAACTGCCAACCCACAGACTGCCGTCTTTATCTTCCAACAGAGACACCACCTTACCACTGCCCAGTGCGGCCGAATTATGCCGTTGGTAATGATAAGCCACTTGTTGCTGCCATTGACCGTTTATCAGCCGTAACTGACTTAAGCCATGCTGGGTGCCCAGCCAGATATCGCCATGGCTATCCATAGTAATACTATGGATACCTTTATTTTGCACGCCATGGGTATAACCGGACACCGTAAGCGCAATCCATTGCTCGCTGTGCGGTTCGCTATAAAGCAGACCTTCATGCTCCAGCCCAACCCATAGCCGATCATCCTTGTCATGGTATACCGCCATCACAGAAGCATTGGCAAACGGAAAATTGGGCACAGCTATCAGTTGCTGCTGTTGATCTAAGCGCGCCAGACCCCGGGTGGTACCAAACCATAAATTGCCTGCAGTATCCGCAGAAATTGACGTAACATTTGCTTCATTACCGGTTGTCCATTGCACTGTAGCTGCAGGTTCTTTTAGTAAAGCTAAACCCTGATTAGTGCCTATCCATAGCTGATGTTGATGGTCAAAGTGCAAGGCTAACACCATAGGTTCATCGTCTTGCTGGCTGCGTTTTAAGCTGATTTTTTCAAATTGCCCCAGTAACGGGTTAAAACGATTGAGGCCATTTAAGGTACCCAGCCACAAGGTGTCATGCTTATCTATCTGTATCGAGGTAACAAAATTATCACTGATAGACAGGCTTTGCAGGTTATCTGGCCTGAATACCTTCACCTCAAATCCATCATAACGATTTAAACCGTTTTGCGTACCTATCCAGATATTACCCGCATGATCCTGAGCCAAGGCCATTGCCGTTGCTTGCGACAGTCCCTGATCAATATTAAGCCGGGCAAAACGGGACGCATCAGGAAATCGGCTAAGCAATGATGAGTGCTGCGCAAATGAGCCCGCAGCCAACAACAGTAAAAGCAGATAGCCAGTTAATTTTACCACCAAGTACATAATTCAACCTTGGGCCAGAGTAGGGTGAGTGTTGTTATTTATATGCTCAGCTAAACACTACTAGCATAGTTGTTAATAACGCTTCTGCAAGCATGCTGCCGCGAGATAATATTTTGCACACTGAGCGGGAAATAACGCACCTTAATGGTGCGTTATTTCTAATCAATGCCCAAGGTTTTTACCTAAGCGATTGATATTAAGCATATAAATAAAAGTGGCACGAGGTTTCCTTGTCTGTAGTGCAATCGCAGAAGTTTAATAAGGAAAACCATCATGAAGCTTGTTTGTGCCATCATCAAGCCGTTCAAACTGGACGATGTTCGCGAAGCTATTGCTGACATTGGGGTAGAAGGTTTAACGGTTACCGAAGTAAAAGGCTTCGGACGTCAAAAAGGTCACACCGAATTATATCGGGGCGCCGAATATCAGGTTGATTTTTTACCTAAGGTGAAACTGGAAATTGCCACTCAGGATGATCAGGTAGATCGCTTGCTGGAAGCTATTCAGAAAGCCGCCCATACCGGACGCATCGGTGACGGCAAAATCTTTGTGTATGAATTGCTGCAGGCCGTACGGATCCGTACCGGCGAGACTGACGCTGAAGCGATCTAAGGAGCCTTAACATGCAAGAACAAATTTATCATTTACAGTTTGCCATGGACACCTTCTACTTCCTGATGTGCGGGGTGTTGGTGATGTGGATGGCCGCCGGTTTTACCATGCTGGAAGCGGGTTTGGTCCGGGCAAAAAACACCACTGAAATTCTAACCAAAAACGTCGCGCTCTATTCTATTGCCTGCATCATGTATCTGGTGTGTGGTTATTACTTTATGTACGACGGCGGCTTATTCCTGCAAGGTATTGCCGAGATTGATGTTGATGCCACCCTGGCATCTTTTGCTGAGCAAGATGACTTTACCGGTGATGCGGTTTACTCCGGCGCGTCCGACTTCTTCTTCCAGGTGGTCTTTGTCGCCACGGCGATGTCTATTGTCTCTGGTGCAGTAGCAGAGCGCATGAAATTGTGGGCCTTTTTAGCCTTTGCGGTGGTGATGACCGGTTTTATCTATCCGATGCAAGGCGGCTGGACCTGGGGCGGAAAAGCGGTATTTGGCTTGTATGAGTTA
>NZ_DAINOE010000019.1:41934-47307 GCF_036735525.1 Arsukibacterium sp.
TATTGTTACTGGGTGCCCGTAAAGGCAAATACACTAAAGACGGTAAAGTGCATGCCATACCGGGTGCCAATATGCCATTGGCGGCGCTGGGTACCTTAATTTTATGGATGGGCTGGTTTGGTTTTAACGGTGGCTCGGTACTAAAACTGGGTGATATTGCCAATGCGCACAGTGTTGCTGTGGTGTTTCTTAACACCAATGCCGCCGCTGCCGCCGGTGCAGTAGCTGCCTTAATCCTGTCGTCAGTGTTATTTCGCAAAGCAGATTTAACTATGGCCCTTAACGGCGCTCTGGCTGGTCTGGTGGCCATTACCGCTGAACCTTCTACGCCTACACCACTGCAAGCCACCTTGTTTGGTGCTATTGGTGGTGCTCTGGTAGTAGCGGCCATTTTAGCGCTGGATAAAGTGAAAATAGATGATCCTGTCGGGGCCATTTCTGTACACGGTGTTGTCGGTTTCTATGGTTTATTGCTAGTGCCTATTACCAATAGCGACAGCAGCTTCAGTGGCCAGTTAATTGGTGCCGCCACCATTTTTGGCTGGGTGTTCTTAACCAGTTTAGTGGTGTGGTATCTGTTAAAACTGGCCATAGGTATTCGGGTAGATGAACAAGCCGAATACGAAGGGGTAGACAGTTCTGAGTGTGGCATTGAAGCTTACCCTGAGTTTGTCGCCTCTGTGAAATAGTGAGATTTTTGACCCTATCCTTTTCCTTTGTCTGAAAGTTGTATTATTTAACACAGACGCCCCGTGGTTATGCTGCGGGGTTTTTTTATTCTTTAAGTGACAAGTGACAAGTGACAAGTGACAAGTGACAAGTGACAAGTGACAAAAAAGCGGTATTTCAAAAAAGCGAAAGGCCGCATACTACGCGGCCAGTTTCGTTCGTTTTCAGCTATCCCTACTGTAACTCATCCTGAGCCAGTCTTCCCTGCTCCTTCCCGGAGTGTCCAATGGCATCATGCCGGGTCCTGTCATCCTTGTCGATTAACATCCTGCTAATCGTAACTCATCCTGAGTTATCCATTATACGCGGCAGCCTGAGCTACTGCGCTGTCCTAAACTGCCTTTCAAGGTCGTATCCTGAGGGGCCAGCAAGCGCCATCCTGGCGTTCATCCTGTAAGCTTTAATCTAAAAGCTGTTACCCGTCCTGGGCCTGTCCATTTGCTCTTTCTGAGCTATCCCTTTACTCGTCCTGAGTCGGTCCTTGCTGGCTCATCCTGAACCGGTTCCCTGCTACTCATCCTGAGCGTGTCCAAAAACCATCCTTGTGCTATCCTAGCGCAATTGCTGCTACCTGCAGCTTGCTAACGTCCTGTTAGCCGTCGTTCCGTCGACAAGAGAATTATGCGGTAACTGGTATAAAATTGTCGGTAGTTTTCTGAAAAAACCAGACTGTAACAAGATTGTAAGAAAATCATATTCTGTTTTTTTGCATTAAAAACATATAGATAGTGAATTTGTGCTGAAAGGCGTTTGCAGAAAATAGCGTTTTAACCGCTGCTTTTGTGAGATATATCTCACACAGACACCGGCGTTTTTGCCCGTCAGCTGATTGAAAACAAACAGGGATAGCCATGGCACGAGAACAATTAGGCATATGTGCTGAAGCCAACTTACACGGCAGTTATTTATTTTTCAATGCCTTAGATGGGCAGCAAGCGGTATTACGGCATAAATTGGCTCGCTTACCGGTAATGATTGATCGGCTGGCCGAGCATTTTTCCGAGTCGATGTTAAGCCTGGTGGTGGCGATAGGGCCACAGTACTGGGACAAGTTGTATCCACAGCATCGTCCGGCAGAGTTTCATGCCTTTCCATCTTATGATAACGAGCATTTAAGCCTGGCTACCGAGCCGGTTGATTTATTTATTCAACTGCGCTCCGACCGGCTGGATGTGAATTATCTGGCTTGTCAGCAAGTACAGCAATTGCTGGCCGCCAATACCGAGCTTATTGAGCAATTAAGCGGTTTTCATTATCTGG
Organism: Arsukibacterium sp.; assembly: GCF_036735525.1. Classification (NCBI taxonomy): domain Bacteria; kingdom Pseudomonadati; phylum Pseudomonadota; class Gammaproteobacteria; order Chromatiales; family Chromatiaceae; genus Arsukibacterium; species Arsukibacterium sp. The sequence goes on from NZ_DAINOE010000019.1 coordinate 43,924, forward strand.
ATGGTCGCGATTTAACTGGCTTTAATATCAACCCTTGTTCGTTGCGTGGCCTGGCGAGGCGCAAAAGTGCACTGCTGCCAGACACTGAGCCCTTTGCTGGTGGCAGCTATGTGTTTTTTAGTCGTATGCATTTCGATTTAACGCATTGGCAGCAATTAAGCCAAACTGAGCAAGAGCAGTTAATGGGCTTTAGTAAGGTCAGTGCTAAGGTGCTAGCTGGGCAGGCAGAGCATAGCCATTGGCAAACGCTGCTAGAGGATGCTGCGCCGCCCGCGTTGTTGCAGCAGTCTATGCCCTTTGGCCGCTTAAAAGAACAAGGGCTGCTTAGTGTTACTTTTTGCGCGCAGCCCAATGCCTACTTGCAGTTACTGCAACGCCGCTTAGGCTTGGCAGCTGTGCCCTATGATCCGCTGCTGGATTATTATCAGGCAGACTTATGCACCGCTTTTTTTGCCCCTTCTATCAGCTTTATTGAGCAAGCAGCACAGCAGGCGTAAGTCGTGGCCTGAGCCTGTACGGCAAAGCCCGCCTTATACCTTTTCGAACAGCTCAGTCACTTTAGCCAAGGTAAAGTTGATATTTTTTACGCTTATTGGCGCAATGAAAATGGTATCGTCGCCGGCAATGGTACCCAGCACGCCTTCTGCTTTGCCGACCGAGTCGAGCAGGCGGGCAATCAACTGAGCGGCGCCCGGGCTGGTGCGGATAATAATCATCACATCGTTATGCTCTATATCCAGCACCAGTTGCCGTAGCGGGCTTTTGGTGGTGGGTACGCCAAGCTCAGGGGGCAGAGTGTACACCATTTCCTGGCGGGCATTGCGGGTACGAACTGCACCATATTTGCTCAGCATACGTGACACTTTAGACTGGCTGACATTATCAAAGCCTTCACTTTTTAATGCCTCGACAATTTCTCCCTGTGAGCCAAAGCTTTCGGTTTTTAATACCGCCTTAAATGCCTGGATCAGCGCTTCTTGTTTTGATTGTTTGGTCATGGTCTGATGATCATCCGGTTGAGGGCTGCGTTAATATTAACAAATTTAGCGGCACAATACAGGCTGTCACGCAAACTAGCCAAAGTTTGCCGAAAATGCATAGACTTTAGGCGTAAGGCATTTGTATTTTGGCCGCTATTTCAGTATTGTTGGCGCAGTTTTTAACGTCGCGTTTAGTAAAACACTGTACAAGGGAGATTAAGATGAAAGTTGCCGTTTTAGGTGCTGCCGGTGGTATCGGTCAAGCGCTGTCATTACTGTTAAAGTTAGATTTACCTGCCGGCACTGAGTTAGCCTTATACGATCTGGCCCCGGTAACGCCGGGTGTTGCCGTTGACTTAAGCCATATCCCTACCGCAGTTAAGGTAACAGGTTACGGTAAAGAAGACTTAAACCAGGCCTTAGTAGCCGCTGATATCGTGATGATCCCAGCCGGTATGCCACGCAAGCCAGGTATGGACCGCTCAGATTTGTTTAACATCAACGCCGGTGTGGTTAAAACCCTGGCCGAAGCCATAGTACAGCAGTGCCCGAAAGCGCTGGTAGGGGTTATTACTAACCCGGTGAATACCACTGTGGCGATTGCTGCTGAAGTGTTCAAGAAAGCCGGTACTTACGATCCGCGCCGTTTATTTGGTGTTACCACGCTGGATGTGATCCGTGCTGAAACCTTTGTTGCTGAATTAAAAGGCAAAAACCCTGCTGATATTACTGTGCCGGTTATTGGTGGTCACAGCGGTACTACCATACTGCCATTGTTATCCCAGGTAGCAGGCGTAAGTTTTAGCGATGAAGAAGTGGCAGCGTTAACGGTACGCATTCAAAACGCCGGTACTGAAGTGGTAGAAGCTAAAGCCGGTGGCGGTTCAGCTACACTGTCTATGGGCCAGGCGGCGGCACGTTTCTGTTTATCTTTAGTAAAAGGTTTACAGGGCGAAGCAGTAACCGAATACGCCTATGTAGAAGGTGAAGGCGAGCACGCCCGTTTTTTTGCACAGCCATTGGTGCTGGGTAAAAACGGCGTAGAGCGTTTACTGCCTATCGGTAGCTTAAGTGCCTTCGAGCAAAAAGCCATGACCGATATGTTGCCAACCTTAAAAGCCGACATTACGCTTGGCGAAGAGTTTGTTAGCAACAACTAAGGGTTGCTGCAGTTGAAAAAAGGCGCTGCGGCGCCTTTTTTAATGTTCTCTGGCGCCAATTTTCGCGTGGGGAAATCGGTTCTGTTGTCTACAACCTATCTTGCTAAATTCAGAACTTTACACCTTTATGTTTAACAACACGCCAGTTTAAAAGGGATGTCTTTGTCGCAGGCGCTGCGGCTGAGTTCATCACACAGCTGCATAAAACGAATGGCATAACGGTAGCGGTTGCCGCTGATAGTGGGGTATACCGCCAGTTCGTTGTTGTAGCTTAAGCGCAGTAACTCATAGTGTTCGGCGTTTTGCTGGTAAAAGCCATTTTCGGCCAGAGCATCACTAAAGGCGCTGCGTTCACGTACAAAGCGCAGTACCAGTTGAATAGCCTGCTGGGTAAGCTGTATTTGTTGCAGCCAGTCGGCGGCCATTTTCTGGCGGAGCGGGGCATCAAGGTGGATCCAGTACTGTAACTGCGGCATATCAAAATAGCAGCTGCCACCGGGAATACTAAAACGTTGGCGCAGAGGCGCTAAAAATTTATCGTCTTTTAACGTTCCCACCAGCTTACCACTGCGTAGCAGTTCGCTTTGCAGCCGCACGGCCTGTTGCAGCAATACCTGCAATTTGCTGTCCGACACCGACGGATGTTTAGACCACAATACCAGCTGGCTTTCGCAGCGCTCCAAATCTTTAATTAATTCGGGGCGGACATCGTTGCGCTCTAAGACTTCAATTAAATCAAAGAGTACGTTAAAAAAACATTGCTGCTGCACTTCATCATTTAAGCTTTGTAACTGCTTTAATTGCGCAAATAAGTATTCAAGCCGCAAGTAGGTGCGGATTTTTTCATTCAGCGGATGTTCGTAGACGATGTCAGTCATTGTTAGCTATGACCTTACTAGGCGCATTTAGTTCTTTTAGCTGCGCCATCCTGGAATATTTCAGGTGTAAAGCCTTCACCTGTGCGCTTAACTCAGCCGGGCTGCCACTGTTATCAATTACCGCAGTGGCTTTGGCCAGCCGCGCTGAGCGCGGCAGTTGCGCTGCTAAAATGGCAGCAAACTGTTGCTCAGATATACTATCACGCGCCAGGGTGCGTTGCTGTTGCAAGCGTTCGGGCACATCGACTACCAGAACTTGCTGACAAAGCGCATCTAAGCCGTTTTCCAGCAATAAAGGTGCCACCAATAGCACATAGGGTGCCTGCACGAGTGCCAGTTGCTGTAACAGCTGCTGGCGAATGGCCG
>NZ_DAINOE010000020.1:0-44521 GCF_036735525.1 Arsukibacterium sp.
CTAGCCAGCTTAAATTGATAGTGTCAAAATTTCTTCGCTTAAATCCGTTACCAATTGCTGCCAGGCCAGACTTAATGCCTGCACCATGGCCGCATAACCATGTTCTGGCAACGGCTGACGATAACTAAAAGCCTGGGCTTTAGGCGCAGCATCATGGCCCAGCTGGTAAAAGCCACTGATCACTGCCTCACCCTGCTCGGTCGCATAAAACTGCGACAGCTGAATAGATAAGCTTAAGCTGCCAGCCGGTAGTTGTTGAAACTGTATCGCTGGCAGGGCGGCCCTTAGTTGTTGTTGCAATAACCGATTTAACTGCAGCTCCAGTGGCTCTGCCCATAAATGTTGGCGGGCAATATTCAGCTCAACCGCCGATTGCCGAAGTACCAGGCCAGTTCCATTTAGAAATGGGGCGACCTGCACCTGTTTTAGCTGGAGCGTTATTGGTGCCTGGCTTAACTCAGCTAATGGCTCGGTTAAGGCCAGCTGATAATAACGGACCTGATTTGTCGGGGCAGAACTGCAGCCGCTGAGCAGCACAGTACACAAAAATACAGACAGCAGTTTCATTGTTTCGCTTTCCTTGGCTCTGGATCGGATTGTTGGCTGGCATTAAAAATCAATGCATTGCTTTGTTGGTTTAACAGTTTGAGCAAAGGCTGCACATCTCGAAGCACCTGATCCAAAGATTGCAGGTTTTGATTCACCTGATTATAGGCCGCAGAGCCCGGGCTTAATCCCTGCATCATGGTTTGCATTTCTGCCAGACTAGCCTGCAGATTTTGCGGCAACTGTTGCAACGCCGGTTGCTGCATAAAATGCTGTACATCATTTAGCAGTAATTGGCTTTGCTGCACCAATTGATCGGTGGCGGCTAAGGTTTGCTGACCTTGTTGTAACACTTCGGCTAATGGCAACTGGTTAATTTTATCCAGTGCCAACAGAATTTTTTGTTCGATATTGCTAAAACCACTGCGCGCTGAAGGTAAACCAGGATAACCCGCCGCTAAACTTAAGCGTTGCTGCTCGGCAAACAACGCTTGATGCCGTTCTTCCTGCTGCCAATCCGGGTTAATGTCTAAATCGATAAAAAGCCCACCCGTTAACAGATTGCCGGTTTTTAAAATGGCATGCAAACCTTGCTCTACCGCCTGATCTAACTCAGAGCGTAGCTGGGCTAAACTCAGGTTTTCATACAAGCGGCCAGATTCAATGCGGATCAGTACCGGAATACCTTGATTTAACGACACTTCAAACGGCCGCTCCATGCTAAAGAAAAACGGCACGCTGGCCACAGTACCCACCCTGACACCGCGGTATTCTACCGGCGCACCGGCTTTTAACCCTCGTACCGATTCATCAAAAAACACCAGGTATTCGACATATTGGTTGTACATCCCATCCTGAATGCTTTGCTTATCGGCAAATAACTGAAATACCGTGCCATCTGCTGCCGGTTGCCCTTGCGGCCAGCCATCCATCAAGTCAAAACTGACGCCACCACTGAGTAAGGTGGCGGCAGAGCCAATATTGACCTTAAGCCCCTCAGCAGATAAATCTAACGACAAACCACTGCTGCGCCAAAAACGAATGTTTTCAGTCACCATGGCATCAAAAGGTTGGCGGATAAATAATTGATAACGGGTGCGCCGTTCGACTAAATCAAACTCACTGAGTTCAACAGTACCTACTTCATAGCCACGATACAACACAGGGTCGCCAATACTTAACCCTGAAGAATCGGCCGCGTCCAGCTTTATACGGATACCAGCTGCATCTGCTGAGGCTATGGGCGGGTTACTCAGAAGCGTATGCCTTAACTGCGTTTGCGCGCTATCTCCAGGTTTTAACTCAATATAGGCACCAGATAGCAAAGTATTTAAGCCTGTTACGCCACCACGACCAATTTGCGGTTTTACCACCCAAAATTGCGAACCTTCATTAACCAGAGGGGTGACGGCGGGTTTCATGCGGGCGGTAATCAGTACCTGCTTTAAGTCATCACTGAGCTCAACCGAAACCACCTGTCCCACATCGACACTACGGTTTTTAATTTGGGTTTTACCGGCAATAATGCCTTCGGCATCTTCGGCAATCAGCAGTAACATCGCGCCTTGTTGCGAAAAATGATTAAACAGCATCCACAGACCAATTAAAATAGCGGCCAGTGGTACTATCCAAATCGGTGACCACTGCCGAATTGGCGTCACCTTAGCTGTTAACACCTCACTCAACGACGTTCTCCTTCCTCGGTTACTGATGTATCCCATAATAATCTTGGATCAAAACTCACCGCTGCTAACATAGTGGTGATGACCACAGCAGCAAATAGTAAGGCACCCACGCCCGGATAGACACTCATTAACAAGTCAAACCTGACTAACGCTGCCATAATCGCCACCACCAGCACATCCACCATAGACCAGCGTCCGACCCAGTCTACCAGACGGAATACCCGGGTACTCAGATGACTTTTACGGGCTAAAGGTTGACTGGCCAGATAACAGAGCCAGAACATGATGATAATTTTCAGCACCGGTATCACCACACTGGCCAGTAAAATGATCAGAGCAACCGGGTAGGCGCCATCCTGCCACATTAAGATAACACCACTGATAATAGTCGAGTCCGTAATATTGCCAAAGGACACTGTGCGCATAATAGGCAACAAATTGGCTGGTATATATAAAATACAGGCGGTGACCAGCAGCGCCAGTGTCCGTTGCAGGCTGGCAGGAAAACGGGCATTGACCTTTGTATGACAGCGGCTGCAATGTGTTTGTTGCACGGGAACAAGCGCAGTACAACAAGGGCAGAGTTTTAACTGCTGCTGCAGACCATTTTGTCCGGCTTTTGCTAAAAACTGTGGTTGTGGGTTAGCGGCGATTCTGGCCCATAGTGCATGGCGATCTAATACCTGAAAAGTACGCAAATGAAATAAGCAAAACAGGCAAAAGGCCCAAAAACTTGCCCCCAGTGAAATATCGGCACTGCTGACTAACTTGACAAAACTTATCAGCAGGCCCATTAAAAAAATATCGACCATGCTCCAGGGTTTAAGCATATAGAGCACCCTGGCAAACCACATCCGAAACGGTAACGCATAGCGCATGCCAAGGTGCAGGTAAATCACTGCCGCCATACAAAATGCCGGAATAGCCTGAATAAACAGCCATACCAGAATAGCTAAGCCTTGCTGAAATTCACCAAAGAGTACCGCAGAAGTATCAAAAAAATGGATTTCGCTACGGTTACCCGCCACCCCCATACTCACAAAGGGAAATAAATTAGCCAGTAATAACATTAACAGCGCTGAGCTGGCATACAGCATAGGTCGCAGCATTGGCTCTGGCTGGCGGGCATCCAGTTTTAAATCACAGCGCTGGCAATGGGCTTCTTGCCCCATTTGCAATGGCGGCAGGTATTGCAGTAAATCGCAGTGTCGGCAAAGCACCAGTTCATTCGTTGGCGCTGAGCTGGGCGTCTTTACCTTGCCTTGAAAATCAAGAATATAGTTGCTACTGACAGACACCTGACACCCTAAGTTGTTGTGTTAGTAAGCCTGAATAGAATAATACTGTTATAGCATAATGAAGCTGCACTGGCGATGAATGAAAAAACAAATCGCTTCTCACCCTGCCTGCGTCAAGTAGCATCTGGATATCATAAAAAAACCCGCTTAGAGTTGCCTCTTAGCGGGTGTCTTCGTATATGGCGGACGCAGGAGGATTCGAACCTCCGACCGCTCGGTTCGTAGCCGAGTACTCTATCCAGCTGAGCTATGCGTCCGGTCTAAAAAAATGGCGGAGAAAGAGGGATTCGAACCCTCGATAGAGTTTCCCCTATACACCCTTAGCAGGGGTGCGCCTTCAGCCACTCGGCCATTTCTCCGCGCTATGTTGCGGCGTGTATATTAATGTCTCAGGAAAATAAGTCAAACAATTTTTGGAACCGAGCCGGCTGTTTGCCGACCTTTTAAGCAATTCGTACAATAATTAGCAGCTAACCGCTAATATTAGCAGAAAACCAGAAAAGTCCAGATAACAACAGTATTATGAATTGTCGCCGAAATCGCCACCGCCGCTGTCTTTCTCAGCTTGAATACGCATGTAGATTTCTTCACGGTGGACTGACACTTCTTTAGGAGCATTAACGCCAATCCGAACCTGATTGCCTTTAACGCCTAATACAGTCACGGTGACTTCATCACCTATCATCAGTGTCTCTCCAACACGACGAGTAAGAATTAGCATTGGTTTGCTCCTTTTCCTTTAACTAACAGCATTTTTTTGCTGTCGCAGATGTTTTAGCGCCGTATCATACCTCAGCCAATGCCAGCTTGAAAAGCCAGCAATAGGCTTTTACCGATATAACGCGTTGAACTGTATACAGTGTAGCTCGAATGTAGCACCTTTAGGCAAAGTTTTGCGCCCTACTTCGTTAAATTCAGTAAAGGCCAGGTTAACTGGCCTTTTGTACTAGCCTGTTCAGGCCAGTTTATCGGCAATATATTGCTCAGCTGCCACTAATACAGCGGCTAAATCGGCACTATTGCTGGCGCCGGCCTGAGCCATATCTGGCCGACCACCACCTTTACCACCCAACTGAGCTGCCGCCCAGGCGACCAGCTGCCCGGCATGCACTTTATCTGTCAGCGTTTGACTGACACCAGCAATCAGGCTGACTTTGTCATCATTTACCGTACTTAGTAAAATAACCGACTCGCCCAGCTTATTTTTAAGCTCGTCTAACATAGTACGTAAGGCTTTGGGATCCGTTGCTGGCAACTGCTGAATAAGCACTTGTACGCCGTTAACGTCTTGCGCCTGGCCACTGAGCGAGGCCCCTGCCTGACTAGCAAGCTTGGCTTTTAATTGCTCCAGCTCTTTCTCCAAGCTTCGGCTTCGCTCCAGGCTTTGTTGTACTTTGTCACTTAAGCTAAACAGATCGCCTTTTAACAAGGCTGCGGCTTGTAAGGCCTGCTGCTCGACCTGCTGAATAAAGTGAATAGCCGGCTCACCGGCGACCGCCTCAATACGGCGCACACCAGAGGCAATGCCACCCTCGCTGATAATTTTAAATACGCCAATATCGCCGCTACGGCTCACATGAGTACCGCCACATAATTCTACCGAGAAGTCGCCCATCGATAACACCCGAACTTCGTCGTCGTATTTTTCCCCAAACAACGCCATAGCGCCAGCAGCCTTAGCTTGTTCAATTGGCATTAGCCGGGTTTGCAGCTGATGGTTTAATTGAATTTGCTGGTTGACCAACTGCTCAATTTGGTTAAGTTCCCCCGGGTTTACCGCCTCATGATGACTAAAGTCAAAACGTAACCGTTCCGGGCCGACTAAAGAGCCTTTTTGCGTAACATGCTCACCTAACACCTGGCGCAATGCGGCATGCAACAAGTGCGTGGCTGAGTGGTTGCGTTTTATGGCAGCACGACGTGGCGCATTAATCTGTGCGGCTACAGCATCACCTACAGCAATGTCGGCAGTCGCCACGCCTTTATGGCCAAAGGCTTTGGCAATCTTTACCGTATCATTGACAGTAAAACCTTCACCTGTTGCCAGTAAGAGTTGGCCACTATCCCCGACCTGGCCACCTGACTCGGCATAAAAGGGGGTTTGATCTAAAATCACTACACCCGTTTCGCCGGTCGCCAAACGATTCACTGCTTTACCTTCAGCCAGAATCTCTACAATTCTGGCATTGCCAAATTCATTCTGATAACCGGTAAACTCGGTGAGCTGAGCTGAAGTTAACGCAGCATTATAATCGGTGCCAAAATGTGATGCCTGCTGCGCACGTTTGCGCTGCTCGGCCATAGCGGCATCGAAGCCAGCCTGATCAATGGTCAGGCCGCGCTCACGCGCCACATCATTGGTTAAATCCACCGGAAAACCATAGGTATCATAGAGTTTAAATACCACATCACCAGGAATCACCTGAGTGCTGAGGTTAGCCAGGCTGTCAGCTAAAATAGTCAGACCGCGCTCCAGTGTTTTGCCAAATTGCTCTTCTTCCTGTTTTATCGCTCTTTCAATGATGGCTTGTTTCGCTAGCAGTTCAGGATAGGCATCGCCCATCTGACGCACCAGCTCTGCCACTAACCGGTAAAAAAACGCACCCTGAGCCCCTAGTTTATGGCCATGACGCACTGCCCGGCGAATAATCCGCCTTAATACATAACCGCGGCCTTCATTAGCGGGCATCACCCCGTCGCTGATTAAAAAGGCACAACTGCGGATATGATCTGCCACCACTCGCAGCGACTTATCGGATAGATCGCTGGCACCGGTGATCTGAGCGGCGGCATTGATCAAGCCCACAAAGGTATCAATTTCATAGTTGCTGTGGACATGTTGCAATATCGCCGCAATCCGCTCCAGCCCCATACCAGTGTCAACACTGGGTTTAGGTAAGGGCTGCATCTCGCCATTGGCCTGACGGTTAAATTGCATAAAGACGATATTCCAGATCTCGATAAAGCGATCGCCGTCTTCTTCGGCTGAGCCTGGTGGCCCACCCCAGATATGCTCACCATGATCATAAAAAATTTCGGTGCAAGGGCCACATGGCCCGGTATCGCCCATGGCCCAGAAGTTGTCTGACGCATAGGGCGCACCCTTGTTGTCGCCAATACGCACAATACGCTCAGCCGGCACGCCAATTTCCGTTAACCAGATATCGTAGGCTTCATCATCGCTGGCGTATACCGTAACCAGCAGCTTCTCTTTGGGCAGTTTTACCACTTCCGTTAAAAACTGCCAGGCGTAAGCAATGGCTTCGCGCTTAAAATAATCGCCAAAACTAAAGTTGCCCAGCATCTCAAAAAAAGTATGGTGGCGCGCGGTATAACCGACGTTTTCCAGATCGTTATGCTTACCGCCTGCCCGCACACAGCGTTGAGCCGACACGGCACGGCTGTATGGCCGTTGATCCTGTCCTAAAAAGACATCTTTAAACTGCACCATGCCGGCATTGGTAAAGAGTAAGGTGGCATCATTGCCGGGGATCAGCGAGCTGCTGGGCACCACGCTATGTTGCTTACTGGCAAAGTAGTCAAAAAAAGCCTGCCTGATGTCGGCTGAAGTCATGCTCATGAAAATATCCGTCCGGTTAATGCTCAATCTAAGGGTTAAAAATGGCGTTTATTTGCTCGTAACTAAAGCCACGCCGTTGTAAATAGGCCATGCGCTTTTGTTTATCTTTAAAGTCAGCGCAGGGTTTATCGCCAAATTTTTTGTTATAACACTGTGCTGCCAGCTGCCACCAATCTAATTGCTGCTCGGCCACCGCTGCCGAAAGCAACTGCTCATCCAGTTGATGCTGACGGCATTCTTGCTGCAAGTAACGGTAACCGTAGCCCTGGCGACTGCGGGTACGCACCAGCATGGTTAAAAACCGCTGCTCATCCAGATAGCCCGCCTTCATACTCCAATCAACCACTGCCGTTAATTGCTCAGGGCTGGCACCTTTTTCCTGCAATTTCTGCCGTAACTGCGCTGCGCTGTGATCGCGCCGGCTTAACCACTGCAAAGCCTGCTGCTGTAAGTCTTTAAGCTCTGGCATGGCTAGACTTCAAGTATATCATCGCGCTCATTACTCACTTGCAACGCAAACAATTGCTGAAATGACATAAAAAAAGCAATTTTTAACAGCGGCATCACCACCAGTAACGCCAGCAACATGGTGGGAATACTTAACAATGTCAGGGCAATCGCTATTAACGCAAAAAGCACCAGTGGCTGAATATTACGCCAACAGGCGGTAAAACTCGCCTGTAAGATAGGCAGTAAGCGTTGCTGCTTTAAAAAGTAAGCGATGGCGACAGCGTAGGCAAACAACATCCAAATCATTAATTGATACACCACCAGTAGCAATACGGTAACACCACTTACCGCCTCATTACCGATTTGCGCCTGTAGCTCATTTAGCAACAATACACCGGGCATTGAGGCCAATAAGTGCAACGCCGCAAGGCGCAATAATACTGCCCGGCAAACCGTGTCGCTCAAGGGTTTAAACAGCGTAGCCAGATTAATGCTCTGCTCTTGCTGCTTTAACGCCACGGCCTGGTAAAAGCCCGCAGTTAAAAAATAATTTAAAAAGAAAAACGCTATCATAGTCAACTGATGTATTTGCGCCAGCAAGCCCATTAAAGCAATGGTAACAAACATCTGGATCCACACCAGTGGTGCCTGCTTAAACAACTGCCACGCTTGCTGCAGCCAAGTTAATGCGGCCTGTACCGGCACCCGGCGAATGATAAGATCTAACTGATACGGCTTATTCACGCAATCTCCAGCCAACAACGGCCATTTGAGCCTACTCTACAGGTTAAGTGCGGCTATGATACTGCAAATACAAGCCGATTAAGAGCCCAGAGCCGAAAAAAGCAAGACTGCCATCACCAGAATGCTTGGCTCCACTGCAGACTCCAGCTAAGATAGTCTGCTAGTCAGTCTGCCGGCACCGGCAAAGAAATGGAGTTCACTGTGCCTGACCTTATTCTGTCACGCTATCACTGGCATGGCTTGCTGAGCCTGGTCATTGGTTTTTTTGCCATGTTGACTCCGCTGTCACCCGCGCAAGCCGCAGCCTTCGAGCAGGGTATGCCGATGCTGCATAACCTTAAACCGAAAGATTATCACGCCGGCACTCAAAACTGGGCTGTAGTGCAAGATCAACGCGGTCTGCTCTATGTCGGTAATAATGTGGGGGTGCTGGAATACGATGGCCAGGTTTGGCGTACTTTGCAAACCGGTAATAAATCGGTTGCCCGCTCCCTGGCGATGTCGCCAGATGGTCGGGTATATGTGGGTGCCAAAGGCGATATTGGCTATATCGATCATAGTGATGGCCAATCCCGTTATCAGTCTTTATTGCATTTAGTACCGCCCAGTTTCCGCGATTTTCAGGATGTAAGACAAACTTTTGCCAGTGCTGACAGTGTCTACTTTACCAGCCGAGATTATGTATTCCGCCTGCGAGACGACAAAATAGATGTCTGGCGCACTAACAGCAGCTTTTTAAAAGCCTTTTGGGTTAACCAACAGCTGTATATACGCGAAGAAGGCACTGGCTTGTTGAAAATGCAGCAGGACAACTTTCAGTTAGTGCCAGGCGGCGATCACTTTGCCCAGGAAAGCCTGTTTGTGCTGGAAGCCTTTGACGACAACACCCTGCTGGCAGGCAGTCGTGAACAAGGGCTGTATTTAATCAACGACCAAGGGTTACAACGCTTTACTACCGCTTTTGATCAGCAATTGAAAGACGCTGTATTATACAGTGGCCTGACACTGAACAACGGTGATGTTGCCTTAGGTACAGTGCAAAACGGTGTCTTTATTATTAATAAACAAGGTGAGCTCTCCGGCCATTTTAACAGCAACTCAGGTTTACTTGATCATAATGTCAGAGCCTTGTATCAGGACCATCAAGGTGGTCTCTGGCTGGCGCTGGATCATGGCTTATCCAGGGTGGCCTTAAATACCGCCATTACCGGACATCATGGCATTAGCGGCCCGGCTGGCAATGTGCTGGCATTAACCCGTTATCAGCAACAACTGTATGCCGGTACCAGCCTGGGCTTATTCCGCTTAGCGCCGCGCGAAGATGGCGCGGGTCACTTTGAACAGTTAGCGCCACTGCAAAAGCAAACCTGGGGCTTTGCCGAATTTAACCAACGTTTATTAATTGCTAATAATGATGGAGTCTATCAATTAATCGATGAGCAATTAACGCTGGTCCGCCCCTCAGCTCAGGCCAGCAAAATTTTGCAGGTGTCCCGTTTACAACCCGATAGGGTTTATGTTGGCTTACAGGATGGTTTAGCCACCATGCGCTTTGTCGATGGTGCCTGGCAAGACGAAGGCCGGTTACCCGGGGTCAGTGGTAATTTAAACAGCATTGTTGAGCTGGCCGATGGTCAGTTATGGCTGGGCACACTGGCGCATGGCGTTTATCAGTTACAACTGCCCGCAGCCTGGCAAGGTGGGGCGTCGCTGCCCCTGGCGATAAAACGCTTTACCAAGGAACATGGCTTACCCAGCCTGAACCGCAATTCGGTGCATCTTTTTAACGAACAACTGCTGATTGCCTCAGTCCGCGGCATGCTGAGCTTTAATGACAATGTGCAGCAATTTGAGCTGGCTGAGGCGTTTAAAGCGCTGTTTGGTGCTGAGCCGCCCTGGGTGCGCAATCCGACTATTGACGAGCAAGGCCGGGTGTGGATGTTACTCTGGGATAACATTATTGGCACCCGCTCTGCCGGCGTCGCCATTCCTGATGCCAAAGGGCAGTATCATTGGCAAAGTAGCGCCCTGCAGCCGTTGTCTGATATACCGCTGGATACCATACTGGTGGAGCTACCACTGATATGGTTTGGTGGGGCTGAGGGTATCTTTCGCTTTGCTGACGATCAATATCAGCTGCATCAGCCAAAACCGCCTTTGCTGCGCAAAGTATTGGTTGATCAGCAACAGCCTCTTTACAGTGGCGGTGTGCTGCCAGAGCTGATGCAATTGAATAGTCAGCAGCGTAACCTGCGATTTCAGTTTAGCAGCCCTAATTACAACCCATTGCAACCCGATCAACTGCAAGTCAGGTTGGTTGGTCACGATACCGAATGGTCTAATTGGCGTCATGAACACTATCGCGATTACACCAATCTGAAAAGTGGCCACTATCAGTTTCAACTCAGATCGCAAAATGCCGCAGGTCAGATCAGTGTTGCCGATAGCCTGTATTTTCAGATAGCCAGCCCCTGGTACTGGCACTGGAGCATGCTGCTGGCCTACCTGCTGCTCAGCATCACTTTGCTGTATTTGCTGCACCGCTGGCGCATGCATAGTGCCATTACCGAACAACAGCGTTTAAGTCAGCAAGTCAGTTTGCGTACTCAACATCTGGAGCAGACCATGGCGCAGCTGCAACAAGCAAGGGAAGCAGCAGAAAGCGCCACCCTGGCCAAGGCACAGTTTCTGGCTAACATGAGCCATGAATTGCGGACGCCGCTCAATGCGGTACTGGGTTTTGCCGAGCTGGCCGAAGCCACCAGCGCCGTGGAACGCAAACAGCATTACCTGTTGAAAATACGCTCAGCCGGTAAAATTTTACTCAGTGTCATTAATGACATTCTGGATTTTTCTAAAATAGAAGCAGGCAAGATGGCACTGGAGCAAACTGACTTTTCACTGCGTGATATGCTCAGTCAGGTGGAAGAGTTGTTTAGCAGCCAGCTTAGTCACAAAGGGCTGGACTATCAACGGTTGTTGCCCAAAAACATTAGCGACCGCCGCTGTGGCGATCCGCTGCGCTTAAGCCAGGTGTTAATGAACCTGTTGAGTAATGCCATTAAGTTTACCGAAAAAGGCCGTATCACTTTACAGATTAGCGCCCTTAATGACGAGCAACTGCATTTTGCCCTGACAGATACCGGTATTGGCATCAGCGCGGCAGAGCAAGCACAGCTATTTCAGCCGTTTCATCAGGCCGATAATTCGGTCAGTCGTAAATACGGCGGCACCGGCTTAGGCCTGACCATTTGTCAGCGATTGGTACAATTAATGGACTCTAAGCTGACACTAAGCAGTCAGCCTGGTGTTGGTAGTACTTTTAGTTTTACGCTGAGCTTGCCAGTCACTAAAGCCAGTCAGTCCAGGCTCCCCCTGGCCGTGAGTACAGGTCGGCAAATACTGGTGATTGATGATAATTACTTTAATCAAAATCTGTTAAAACTGATGCTGGAAAAACTCGGTTATCATGCCGAAGTGGTCAGTAGTGGCGAGCAAGCCTTGGCCTGGCTGCAGCAGCACAGCACCGCGCTGATTTTGCTGGATATTGAAATGCCGGGTATGGATGGTTTTGCCACTTTACAGGCGCTGCGCCAAAACCCCGCGCTGGATGAGGTACCAGTGTTAGCCCTGACCGCCCACCATTCAAGTGAGCTGAGCGCACAAATCCGCGACAGTGGTTTTACCGATATGCTCACCAAGCCGGTGGAGCTGGCGGTATTGGCGGCAACACTTAATCAGGCATTAGTCGCTGCAGAGTAATGCCCGGTTAAAAAATTATCCTTTTTTCTGTTATCAGCGCAAATTTGGGGCCAGCCAGTTTTCAGCCTGCTCACGGCTCCAGCCTTTTTTGGCGGCATACTCGCTGAGTTGATCGTCGCCAATTTTACTGACCGCAAAATACTTGCTGTCGGGATGGCCAAAATACCAGCCACTGACCGCAGCGCCGGGCCACATGGCATAGCTTTCGGTTAGTACTATATTGGTTTGCGTCGCCACATCGAGTAACTGCCATAGGGTGCCTTTTTCGGTATGCTCCGGGCACGCCGGATAACCGGGTGCAGGCCGAATGCCCTGATACAACTCACGGATAAGTTGCTCGTTAGCCAGATTTTCATCGCTGGCATAGCCCCAGTACTGACGCCGTACTTGTAAATGCAGGTACTCGGCTAAGGCTTCTGCTAAACGATCCGCCAACGCTTTTACCATGATACTGTTGTAATCGTCATGCTCGGCGGCAAATTGAGCAGCTAATTCATCGGCGCCAAAGCCGGTACTGACCGCAAAACCACCAATATAATCTTTAACACCGCTCTCAAGCGGCGCGATAAAATCGGCCAGGCTGCAGTTAGCGGCATTGTTGCGTAATTGCAGTTGCTGACGCAGGTTATATAAACGGGCTTTTTCAACAGTGCGTGTCTCGTCGCTATAGACCACAATATCGTCACCCACACTGTTGGCCGGGAACAAGCCAAATACCGCTTTACCTTTAACATGGCCGCCATTAATCATGGTGTCGAGCATGGCATTGGCATCTTTAAATAACTTGCGCGCTTCTATGCCGACTTCGGCGTGGTTTAAAATGGCCGGGTATTTACCCGATAACTGCCAGGTTAAAAAGAACGGCGTCCAGTCGATATACTCGCGCAGCAGATTTAAATCCACATCCGGCCACAGGTGCACACCGGTTTGTTTCGGTGCCGGCGCTACCTTAGTTAAATCAAGTTGAAATTTATTGGCACGGGCCTCGGCTAAGCTCAGCAGTTTCTCGCCGGGGCGGGAACGGGCATGCTGCTCACGCGCCACCACATAGTCGTTTTTAATGCGGGCTAAATAATCGGCTTTGCTATCCGGGGTAATTAACGACTGCACCACAGAGACACTGCGTGAGGCATTGGGCACATACACCACGCCATGGGCGTAATGAGGCTCAATTTTCACCGCAGTATGGGCTTTAGAGGTGGTAGCGCCGCCAATCAGTAAGGGTTGAGTAAAGCCCAGGCGGGTCATTTCTTTGGCGACATGCACCATTTCATCCAGCGATGGCGTAATTAAGCCAGATAAACCAATAACATCCACATCCCGCTCTTTGGCAACCCGCAACAGCTCAGCACAGGGCACCATCACACCTAAGTCAATCACTTCAAAATTATTGCATTGCAGCACCACGCCGACGATGTTTTTGCCGATATCATGCACATCGCCCTTTACCGTGGCCAACAGCACCTTGCCCTGGGCGCGGCCGCCTTCTTTTTCCTGCTCAATAAAGGGCTGCAAGTAGGCTACGGCTTTTTTCATCACCCGGGCCGATTTAACCACCTGCGGCAGGAACATCTTGCCTTCACCAAATAAGTCGCCAACCACATTCATGCCGTCCATCAGCGGCCCTTCAATCACATGTAAGGGTTTGTCAGCTTGCTGGCGGGCTTCTTCGGTGTCGATATCAATAAAATCGGTAATGCCTTTGACCAGCGCATGTTCCAGCCGCTTATTCACCGGCAGGCTGCGCCAGGCATCGTCTATTTTCTCCGCTACGCTGCCATCGCCTTTAAACTGGGCGGCAATCTCCAGCAAGCGCTCGGTGGCATCATCACGGCGGTTTAAAATCACATCTTCCACCCGCTCTTTTAGCAGTGCGGGAATATCATCATAGACGGTCAGCTGGCCGGCATTAACAATGCCCATATCCATACCGGCGCCAATAGCATGGTATAAAAATACCGAGTGAATGGCCTCGCGTACCGCATCATTGCCGCGAAACGAGAACGACACATTAGATACGCCGCCAGAAATTTTCGCGTGCGGGCACAGCCGCTTTATCTCACGGGTGGCTTCAATAAAATCTACTGCGTAGTTGTTGTGCTCTTCAATGCCGGTGGCGACGGCAAAAATATTCGGGTCAAAAATGATGTCTTCTGGCGGAAAACCAATTTGTTCGGTCAGTATCTTATAGGCTCGCTGGCAGATCTCTACTTTGCGCGCCTTGGTATCGGCCTGACCTTGCTCATCAAACGCCATCACCACCACGGCAGCGCCATAGCGGCGTAATAAGCGGGCTTGGTGCAGAAAGGGCGCCTCGCCTTCTTTTAGGGATATCGAGTTCACCACCGCCTTGCCCTGAATACATTTCAGTGCCGCTTCAATCACCTCCCACTTGGAGGAGTCCACCATGATAGGCACCCGCGAAATATCCGGCTCAGAAGCTAACAAGGTTAAATAGCGCACCATGGCAGCCTTGCTGTCGAGCATCGCCTCATCCATGTTGATATCAATAATTTGGGCGCCGTTTTCAACCTGTTGTCGCGCTACATCCAGCGCAGCTTCAAACTGGCCATTTAAAATCAGCTTTTTAAATTTCGCCGAGCCGGTGACATTAGTCCGCTCGCCGACATTAATAAATCGGGCCTGTTGTCTCATTACCACTCCACAGAAAAGGCTTCAAGGCCAGAGAGATGAAAACTGTGATCCGGCTGTTTCGGCTGGCGCGGCGCAGCATCTTTTACTGCATCGGCCATGGCTTTAATATGCTCAGGCGTGGTGCCACAACAACCACCCACGATATTTAA
This sequence comes from Arsukibacterium sp., assembly GCF_036735525.1. Classification (NCBI taxonomy): domain Bacteria; kingdom Pseudomonadati; phylum Pseudomonadota; class Gammaproteobacteria; order Chromatiales; family Chromatiaceae; genus Arsukibacterium; species Arsukibacterium sp. The sequence goes on from NZ_DAINOE010000020.1 coordinate 14,870, forward strand.
AAAGCCCTGCGCCGCCCAATCGGCTATTTCTTTGGCCATCTCAGTGGCGTCCAAATCATATTCGCCAAACTCGTTGGGCAGGCCGGCATTCGGATGCACCGACACATAAGCTTCGGATATCGTCGCTAAGGTTTCGACATAGGGCCTGAGTAAATCCGGGCCCAGCGCACAGTTAAGACCAAAACTTACCGGCTCGACATGGGTCAGGCTGTAATAAAAAGCTTCGGTGGTCTGGCCCGATAAGGTGCGCCCCGAGGCATCGGTGATGGTGCCGGAAATCATCACCGGCAGCTTGTAGCCCACTTCATCAAATACTTTGAGCACCGCAAAGGCCGCCGCTTTGGCGTTTAACGTATCAAAGATAGTTTCCAGCATAATAATATCGGCACCGCCCTCAATTAAGGCATGGGTCGATTCGGTATAAGCTGCCACTAATTCGTCAAAGCTGACATTGCGAAAGCCCGGATCGTTAACATCCGGCGATATCGAGGCGGTGCGGTTAGTGGGGCCGAGCACACCGGCGACAAAACGGGGTTTTTCAGGCTGCTGCGCTGTGATTTCATCACACACCTGACGCGCCAGCGCGGCGGCTTCACGGTTAATCCGCGCCGACAACCCTTGCATCTGGTAGTCAGCCATGGCAATGCTGGTGGCATTAAAGCTGTTGGTTTCAATAATATCGGCGCCAGCCAGTAAATATTGGCGGTGAATCTCGGCAATCAGTTTTGGCTGTGTTAACACCAGTAAGTCGTTATTGCCTTTGACATCACTGGGCCAATCAGCGAATTCCTCACCGCGATAATCAGCCTCTTGCAGTTGATGCTGCTGGATCATGGTGCCCATAGCGCCATCCAGAATAAAAATGCGCTGGGCCAACAGCTGGCGAAAATGCTCTGGGGTAAGTCTTGCCATCATAAGGTTCTCAACCATCATAACTTTCTCAATTAGTTAAGCGCTGCGGCCAATTTGGCTCAACTCAAAGGGTGTGGCCTGATATACATAATAGTTCAGCCAGTTGCTGAATAATAAAAAGGCGTGACTTTGCCACAGTTTTTGCGGCCCCTGCAACGGATCATTATTACGGTAGTAGTTCTCAGGCAGTTTAGCGCTAACGCCAGCGGTTAAATCGCGCTGGTATTCATCATTCAGGGTAGTCAAGTCATATTCCGGATGGCCGGTAACAAAGACCCGGCTACCACTGCTATTTTGTAACAGGTATGCGCCGGTGACATCGGCTTCAGCAAGAATATGCAAATCATCATGCTGCTGATATTTTTGCTTGGGTACCTGGGCATAGCGTGAATGCGGCACTAAAAACGCATCATCAAAGCCACGTACCAAAGGACACAAGGGCTGCGTAACTTGCTGCCAGTATACGCCTGAGAGTTTCTCACCGCGAATTTCACGTTGCAAGCCATAGTATTGATAGAGCGCAGCATGCGCCGCCCAGCATAAAAATAAGGTAGAGGTCACGTTATTATCGGCCCAGCGCAAAATATCGCCAAACTGCGCCCAGTAAGTGACATCTTCGTAATCGACCAGCCCCAAAGGTGCGCCGGTGATAATCAGGCCATCATATTTTTGCTGCTGAACATCAGAAAAATACCGGTAAAAGCAGTTTAAATGGCTCGGTGGCGTATTTTTACTGACATGATCATCAATGCGCAGCAAATCAATATCCACTTGCAACGGGCTGTTCGCCAATAAGCGCAACAACTGAATTTCAGTGGCAATTTTATTGGGCATCAGATTTAAAATGGCGATTTTCAGCGGCCGGATATCCTGCGCCTGCGCCCGGCTTTCGGTCATGACAAACACATTTTCGGCCGACAAGGCTTCCACCGCCGGCAATTGATCGATCACTTTAATAGGCATAGCCACACCCGGTTAACTGACATAGCCGCTACTTTGCGCAAAACACCGCAGAAAGTCAACTTCTATACGTTTAGATGGCTAAATAAAGCGGCAATCTGTTCTCCTCCCTGGGGGTCAGGCCTTGCTTTTTGCGTTGCTCATTAGCAGAGCAATAAACATAAAGCCCCCACTGTGCCTAAGGACGCTGGATTTACCCAATTAATGCAAGATGCATGGCCAGATGACTATACCCTGATTACTGGAATAGTGATTGCCTGTTTTTTTAAGTAGATTGCTTTTTCCAGGATGTTGTTACTTAATGCCTTAAAATACGCAATATCACTTGCTGTGATGTAAGGCTGCTCTTTTAAATGATCGATAAAAATATTGCTATGGCCTTGTGCAGAGAGTTGCTGAATGACTTTATCTGCGAGACGGGTTAATAATCGTGACAATAACTTCTTATCGATATGGCAAGTTTCTGCAAAGTCGGCCAACTGATAGGCATGTATAGCTTGTGGTTCAAACTCGTCTCCAATCCCCATCGCTAACAAAGGCTTAAACTGAGGAAACATCGCGATATTTACCAAGTCATAGGCTGGTGTGAATCGGGTGCTATGCTTATCAAAATACAGTGAGACGTTTTTACCATGACTGTCGAAATTACTGATCATTAAATTAAAAAGTTGCCAGTGGATAAGCCAATGTGTGCTTTCTACCGGAGAGCTCGTACTCTGGCAAAACTGAAAGAGTTTTTGCAGGCTCACACCATCCCGAATGTGCTTAACGTCTCTGCCATCTCCAAGATTACGTTCATATTTGTGTTCTCTTGATAAGTTTAACGCCTGACAACCGTCTATCACATGTCGCCTCATGACTTTATCGGCATTTGCGACGTATTTACGGTCAAAGCGTTTGACGATAAGCGCTGGATGAGGTCCAAACCGTTTAAAATGAACCTCTGCCGTGGGCAAACCAATCGCAGAGGAAAGCATCATGCAAAAAAATTCATTTAACACGAGGTTGGGACTATGTTTCCTTTCAAATTTCAGGATATGCGTAGAACAAAGTGAGCCTTCACCAAAGCCAAGGCTACCGGCCTCATCAATAAAGACATTTAATTTATCCTGTACGCCAGCCACACTGAGCCGCGGTTTGTCATCCCAGGTGAGCAAGCCGAACTCTTCTTTTATATTTAGCCGGTCGATGAGCTCAGTTTGTTCAAGTCGTCTAAAAATCGGCCGTGTCTCATCAGTCTGACGCTGTTTAACGGGTCTAAAGGTTAGCGCCCCCGCTAAATCATGGCCAATAGCCATAACCTGAGAGTAGACATTTTTTTCAGATACCCCGAGGTTTTCAGCAAGTAACCTGCGCGCTTCGCCCTCTGGTAGGGCGTTATCAAGATAGTTGTAGGCAACTCCTGGCGAATGCTGATTATTTAGAGGCAGATGAGGCGAAATGGCGAAGCCATTTTGCTGCCACTGTGGCGTATAGCTAAGTTTCAGTAAATGCGTGGTGTTATCCAGTGCCAATGTACCGATGACATCATCGCCATAACTGACATTAAGTTGGTAGGCATCTACATTTAAAGCCTTAGTATTCACCATCATCAAATCCACTCGTCTTGATGACTTGAAGTAGTCGGGCTCATCACATTTGAAGTCAGTTTAATGCCTAAGCCATGTAAGACTGAAAATACCGCCGCAAGGGTGCAATTCGCATTCCCGTTTTCTATACGCGACAAGGTATTGATGCCAATTCCACAAAGTGCTGCACAATCGGCTAATTTAAACCCGAGCTCTGTCCGCTTTGCTCTAATGAGTTGCCCTAATATCTCTGCATTGTCGATAAAATCGGCGCAAGGCATATTTGAAACAATGACTCTTTTGGCCATGATAGGATTAGCCCTCACATTATTAGTCACTACTTTTGGTGATTATAGAGCGAAATGGACAGAGGTCAAATATAATCACCAATATCGACGATATTACAGCAAGATGGCAGGGCAGCACGAATAAATAACCCATTCCGGTGATTTATTTGCAGAGTTGTTGAAGATCTTTGGTTGAAGGCCGACCGTGAGTATGAACTAAAGCTGTTGCAGATTTGTCATTCAAGTGTCGTGACGCTACTGAGCCTCTTTGATAGTCCGTGTAATGAACAAGCAGGGCAAACTATAGTCCCCACCACTGCAACTATAGCCCCCACAAAAGGCTTAATCTCTATCCGTACTTGAGGGTAAGCCTTGCTTTTTGCAGCAATGCTCTGCAACAATCGCGTTATCACCTGCCTGGCTTAAAAGAATGCGATGTTTAGCTTATTCATTACCACGAAGATATGGCCTAAGGCGCTAATCGGCGCCAGCTGCCTGTTGCTGATACTGCCTGTGCAGGCACAATGGCACCGTCTGGCCTTTGAAACCATGGGCACTCCGGCGTATCTGGAGTTCTGGACTGAACAACCGGCCCTGGCCGAGTCATTATTAAACGCGGTACCGGCAGAGTTTGAACGCATTAACCAGCTGATGAGTACCTATATCAGCAGCAGCGAAGTGAGTCAGCTTAACCAACGGGCTGCCACTGAGCCGGTAAAGGTATCGGCTGAGCTTTACCAGTTAATGCAACAAGCCGCACAGATATCCAGGCTGAGTGCCGGCGCTTTTGATATTACCTTTGCTTCTGTCGGCTTTTACTATGATTACCGCCAGCGGCAAAAACCCAATGCGGATGAGGTGTTAAAGGCACAACCGCTGATCAATTATCAACATATTGCCTTTTTGGCTGATAACCAGATCCGCTTTAGCCAGCCTGGCGTCAGAGTAGATTTAGGCGGCATTGCCAAAGGCTACGCCGTTGAGCAGGCGGCGCAATTGCTGGTGGCCGCCGGCATTGAGCATGCCCTTGTTACAGCAGGGGGGGATACCCGCTTAGTCGGTGATAAACGCGGCCGGCCCTGGCTGGTGGCGGTAAAACACCCCCGGCAGAGCGATAAGCAAGCGGCGCAATTACCGCTGCAGAATACCGCCATTAGCACCTCAGGCGATTACGAGCGCTACTTTATTGAAGATGGCGTGCGTTATCATCATATCTTGGATCCAAAAACCGGCCACAGCGCCAGTGGCCTGCTCAGCGTGTCAGTGATTGGGCCTGATACCAGCACTACCGATGCGCTTTCAACCACCCTTTTTGTACTGGGCTTAGAAGCCGGGCTGGCGCTTATCGAGCAACTAGACGGCTACGAAGCCATTATTATCAGCGATGAACACCGGTTATATGTCTCTTCCGGGCTGGCACCTTAGCACCAGCCCCTGAGATTTAAATAATCGGCGCGAAAGCCGTTAACCGGTCAATACTGGCTGCATTGCCCAAACCATGGAACGGCGCCACCTCGGCTAAACGCCCCTGCTCGCCATGCAGTGCTAAATAATTTAGCAGCACCGTTTGCACCAGCAAGTTCACGTTATTCGCCGCCATTGATGAGCCGGTTTCCACCGAGCCATCCGGGCGCATAAAGCCCAGTTGCTGCCGTCTGGCTTGCTCCAGCGGTGAGCTGCCAAGCAGCTGCGGCCGCCCCATAGGGTTATACACCATCATAATAGAGGCCGCTGTGGCCGAGCTATCCCCGGTCCACTCCCCTTTACCGCGACCATTAACACTGTCATCAATGCGGCCATTACTTGACACCGAACCATCACTGTAAATATAAATCATCAGCGGCTGATTCATCCTGGCGGCATACTCAAGGCAGGCACCAATGCAGCGCCCCGCCCGTAAGTCACGCAGCTCACCGGTGCCACGCTCACCAGTATGGTAATCATAACCACCAATGGTTATCGTACCCGCACCGGCAAAGCCATTGACCACCAGCTTCATCACTGATGCGGTCTTGCGAAACTCAGCATCGCCATTAAATTCAGCCACACTGAAAATACCGGCAGCACCAACAATATCAGGATCTGCAGCCGGGTCCAGCGTGGCCGGATTACCAAAACGATCGGCCAGATCTGCACTTTTCACATAGCCACATCGCATCAGATCTTTAATCACCTCATCACGATTGACGCCAGTATTCACCCGGCCCATCTTCTGATGGCTGATCCGTTGAATCGACTCCATCACCGCCACCGCATCAGACTGATCTAACAAGCCAAACAGATCGCCGACATCCACTAAGCCGGTGACATCACTGGGCCGGTCAATCTTGGTGGGCCGCCACTCCGGGTTATAAAACTCGGTTGGCGCCATCGAATTGGCACCTGAATCAGAATTGCGCGAGCCAATTAATGGCATTAAAGAGCCATTTGCACCGGCTTTCGCGATGGCATACATCGGGTTGTGCGGATTATTGCCGGTATCATTTTCAGAGCGGGACGGAATAACACTGCCATTCACCTGCGCCTGGGTCGCGCCGCTGGTACGCTCTAAAATACCCCGCAGCAACTGTGAGTCGCTATGAAAGGCCAAGCCTAACTGCTGATCAACCAAACCGGCAGAGGGCAGCATATCTGCGGGTAAGCCCTGTCGGCTATAGCCCTGGGTGGAGATAAAGTCCAGTTGGCCGCCGGCTCCGCCGATCAACACATTAGAGCCCGCAAAGTTAGCACCACCGGCTAAATCAAAACAAATAAACGGAATTTTACCGGCGCCCTGCACATTAATGCCGCACTGCAGCTTTAAGGCTTCCAGATCCGGTGACAGCTGTGCATAAGCCTTGCCCGGATTGGCAAACAAGCCAAATAATGAGCCACTGGTCAGAATACCGCCGCCCAGCGCCAAACCACAGGAAATAAAATCGCGCCGGGTAACCGGCTTACTGTGACAAGCATGCAGTAACGGCTCATCTGGCTGTAAGGTTCTTTTTTTCATGTTAATACTCCTTACTGGATCAGCACTTCAGCGCTGGCCAGTACCGCGGTACAGGCGGCTTTCGCCATCGTTAAACTCCGCTCGGCATTACAGCTGCCGGCACATTGCCCCAGTCGGGTTAATAAAGCATCCAACTCAGCCGTCACCTCTGTCACAGGAGCAGAACTGGCCGGTGCCAACGGCATTAACCGCCCCAGTAATTGCTGGATAAACACAGTGCGGTTTGGCTCGGCGTACACCACTGACGGGCTGGCCGAAAAGTCGGTGGCACCAAACCAGTTTTGTCGTAACGCGCTGTCGTTTAACGCCGCATTACAATAGGCGATACCCAGTTGGGTAATGGCCATTTGCTGCGCCGAGATAAAGGTTTCGATATCACTCATGGCAGGCAGTTGCCGACGGATTTGAGTATAAGTAGCTGCCACCGCCGCTTGTTGTTGCGGCACCCCGGTCAGCTGGCTCATGCTGGCATGAATTTGCCCAAAACTACGCAAGCCAATATCGGCAAATTCCCGCTGGCTGGCTTGCGGGCTTAACAGCGGATAACTGGGGCTAAGCCGCTGATTAACAAAGCTGCCAATTTCAGCAAAGGATAAGAAAAACTCATCACTGGCTGGCCCGGTTTCGGCAGCAATAATGGTACCCAGCTCAGATAACCTTACGGCCTGCTCTAAGTCGGTGCCAGCTGCCACTGAAAATTGCTGATTAATCCAGGCCTGACCACTACTGGCTTCACGACCATTCATACCCAGTGCCATGCCTGTAATACTCAGATCGGCAGGTAAAGCGGCCCCTTGCAGATTAATCAGATAAGGCTGATTAAACAGGTAGGAATAATTGTCAAACTGCGCCACTTCAAACACCAGATAGGTTTCTGGTAAGCCAATTAACTGGCCAATAGCAAAGGGCAAATAAAATTTTTGCCCTACGCCCACGTCAAAGTTAGCCACAATCTGCTCTGCTGTCATTGCTCTGTTATGAATGGCCAACATGCGCACTGAGCCCTGCCACTGGCGGTCACCATTGGCTTCGTTACCCAGCAACAGCGCAAAACTGCTATCCCAGTTATGGATAGCGGCGGGGCTATTGTCACGGCTGCCACTGTCAGCACCATTAACATAAATACGCCGACCATTTACCGGATCCTGAGTCACCACCACATGCTGCAATGATGCCTGCAGTAACTGCAGGTTATCGGCAGTGCTCAATACCGGAATACCGGAAAAATTGCTATTAGTGCTGCGCAGCAAAAAGTCATAATTATACTGGCTTTGGCCTAAGGTAAAATTACGTGAAATATTACTGCCGGCATAGCTGACAATAGCGGCTGGTCCCATTTGGGTCACATTAGCTGGCACTACCCAGGCCTCGATACTGAATTCGCCGGTGGCACTGATCAGTTGATGTAATTTGCGGCTGCTTTGGGTACTGGCCTGAGCCCGACCCTCGCGCAGTTGTATGCCCCAGCCGGTGATCCAGTCAAAATCGCCCTGAAACTGCAAATTGGCTGCCGGCTCCACGCCTGAGGTATCAAAAGCAATATTGCCCTCGCCTTCTTTGAATTGATAAAAGGCAATCTGATTCGCTTCAAAACGTCCGCCACTGGAGGCAATCACACCATCGCCTAACCGTAACGCCTTTGAAGGCACCAGTTGCGGATCCAGCTCAGTTAAAGGCACTGCAGCAGCAAAGGCCTCTACCGCACTAAGCATTTGCGCCGCATTGTCCTGACAATCAGACCAGCAGTTGTGGAACTCGCCGCCCAATCTGGCGACCAGCCGCGATAACTCCGGCCGATCCAGATTAATCAGATTGCGACTGGCCTGATAAGCCAAATCAATATTGGCATCAGCAAAAAAAGGTGCCTGTGCAACCGGCGCATTGCCCGCATGGCAGCTGGCACAGTATTGCCGCACTATCGGATAGAGTTGCTGGCTAAATAAGTCAGCAGATTCAGGCAAGGCTTTACTGGCACCCGGATCACGCAGCACAGGCGCCACCAGTGTTACACTGGCCGCCTCCACTTCAGCCGCTTGCGCCCATTGCCGCACCCATTGGGTCAGCGTATCAGCACAGGCACTATTACTGCTTAACCAGCAATTATGGCCACCGGCCACTTTTTGCACCAGCGCAGAGCGGGCCGGATCAGCTAAATCGACTAACGGCAGTGCTGCGGCATAGGCCAGGTTAATATCATCCCTGCGCACAAAATAAGGTGAGGTGTTGCTTTGCTGATGGCAACTGCCACAGCGATTATCGGCCACCAGATTATCCCAGACACTGAGTTTAAACTGCTGTACGTCCGCCGTCAGTGGCACAGGCCCAAAGTAATTATTCGAATTGTTTTGCACTGGCGGCGGTGGGTTTTGTTCTACCTCGGCGCCACCACAACCCAGCAATAGCAGACTGACTGCCAATACGACAATATGACTAATACGCATCGTCAGTCTCCCATACAATAAGTGGCGGTATCGGCAAACAACGCCTTCATCCGATAACCAGAATGCTGAAATCGCTCGGTCAGCTGCTGAATATGACTGACATCGGCCAAGCTTTGTGGCTCACGCAGGCACTGACTTTGAAACACTTTTTTTACCTGACACTGGGCAAAGGCATGCGAATTCGCCAGCTCTTCGCCAAGGCTACGGGCACCATAGCCCTCTCCCGGCAAGCTGTTATCCCAGCCTAAAGATTGGTTCACCCCCTGGCGCCAGTAGTTTTGCCAATGATCATTCTCAGTGCGGTAGCCATAAGGGAAATTACCGGCATTAACAAGGTTTTTAGGTTGCACCCGGCTACCGGTAGTGTCGTTTACCGTGCCGCTGGCCTGATAAAAAATCCGGCCATTAGTGCCGTCTTCATCAGTAAACTGATATTCATAGTAGGCAAAAGCCTGTGCCAGCGGATCCATACCGGCATGGCAGCCCTGACAACGGTTATGGAAAATCCGGCTATCGCCACCCGGGCTGCGGCTGACATCCTGACGGATGCGATCCACCGGCGTGGTATTGTCTTTTAATGGCTCCAGATCCGTGCACAGTTGGCTCATCAGCGTAAATCGCAACATGGCCCTGTTAGTGCCGAGGTAAAAAAATGCTTTGGCTGCCGCCCGGCTGGTCATCACCCCGGCGCTGGCATCAGCGGGTATCCCGGACAACTCTGCTTGCGAGCGTGGCTGCAAGTATTGTCTTAAATCGACCGCTTGCTGCTCCAACGCCTGATAATGCAGGTTGTTGTTGGTCGCATAAGGCGGCAAGCCCAAACTGTCAGCGCCAACATAGAGCACATCGGTTTGCAGTAACTGCCTGAAATCGACATCATCGCGAATGAGCCCTATCACCGTTGCCGTATAATCGTTCAGCGGCTCAAACACATCTAAATCGCGGTTAGTCCAGGCACTGGCAAATATTTTAAGGGTGGTGCGGTAAAAATCCGGATGGTCCATAGCCAACTGGGCAGCAGCAGTGGCATTGCCTGCCGCAATCAAATCGGCCATCTGCTGTAAGGTATCGGCGTCGGCCGGCACCCCGGCTAACCGGTCATGCAGGCGTTTAGCTTGCTCCAGCTCTGCGGCTTGCAGCGAACCAAAGAGTAACAACACCACTAACAGGCCCTTGCTTATTAGGTTCATACATACTCCTGTGCCGGCTAACCCGGCAAAAATTCTATGGTCCAGCGCGAGCGGGTTAAGGCTACGTCAGCGGCACCAAAATCGACCGATTGTAAGCGCAGCTGTAACTGCCGCTCCAAACGTTCATCCTGCAAGTCACTTTGCACTATGGTGACCTCAGCCAGACTACCGTCAGGCCTTATCACCAATTCAAACACTACCTTGCCCCGTAATAACGGGTTACTGCGCAGCGCCCTGTTGTACAGGCTGTACAGGCTGCTTTTATTACTCTCTAACACCTGACGGATCGCCGCCTCAGAGCGCCCACCCGTGCGCTGCTCATCGTTACTGCTGGTGCTGCGGGAGTTTGCTGTGCCTGCCGCAGCCAAATCAGCCATCTCGGCTTGCCCCAGCTGCGTTTGGCCATCACTGGCTAGTTCAGCCCGTTGCACTGATCCCAAGGCATCACTGGTTTGCGCTGCTACCCGGGTCGCCAACGTCGGATTAGTCAGCAATTGCGATTCGGCAGAACTCGCCTGGCGCTCAGTGCGCCGCTGCAGTTGAGGTTGCGCACTGGTCGGCTGGGTCAGCTGACGCAACGCCGTCAATTCATCCTGCAACGCCAGTAAACCTGCCTGTTGCGCCTGAGCCCGCGCTTGCTCTACCGTAACACTGGGTGCTACCGCTACCTCAGGCTCCACGGCCACAGGCTCTGGTACCACTTCTGGTACTGGCGCCTCTGGCTGCGGTTCCGGCTCGGGCGGTGTAATCTCTCTGGGTTCGATCGCGACCTGCGCTAATTGCGGTAAAATGCGCTCGACCGGAGGCCGGCTTAATTGCGGTACATGCAACAAGGGAATGCTGACCGACAATAAAAGCAATATCAGCAAACCCGGTAATAATAAGCGGTAAAATAGCCGATCTTCATCTTGCAAGTCGTGCCGGTCTTGCTTTGCTAAAGGCATGCTTAGCGCCGTCATCCAGCACCTCCACTGCCGCTATCCATGGCCGAGCTATAGTGCTCAACTGCCAGTGACAAGTCCCGATAACCATTAGCAGCACTGACGCTGATCAAACGCCGCAACAAGGCATAAGGGACAGCGGCATCACCCAAAATAGTTAGTGAACGCCCTGTCAGTTGCTGCTTCTCAGTCAAGGGGCCAGCCTGGCTGGCCAAATAGGCCAGTTCAGTGTTAAGGGCCGCAGCTAAACTGTCCTGCCATACTTCAGGTGACTGCTGCCAGTCACCCTGCCAGACCTGTTTACCCTGTAACACTATGCCATCGGCGGTAATGGTCATCATGACCTGCTCTGTAGGCAATTGCTCTGCAATAGATTTTGGCAAACTCAGGTTTTTATTGCTTTGCAATATCTGCACATCGGACTGATTTACCATCAGGAAAAACACCAGAATGGTAAAAATATCCATCAACGCCACCAGGTTTAGCTTGCTGCCCTGGCCCAGGCGCTGATTTTGCTTTAATAACCGTTTAGCCCGAATGGATTGCTTCATGGCACCTCCGCAGCATCAGGCGGTAATTGCCCAAGCGATATCAACGGAAACAACTCAGCATCCACCAAAGATGCTGCTACCACCGCTTTAAAAGAGCGTACTGTATCCATCGCCGTAATCAGCGTCTGATAATCTACTTGCTCAGCGGCCAGAATACTGATGTCACGCTTATCCATATCGCGCTGTTGCCAGGTGAGCTTTAAATCCTTTAAAAACGCTGCCAGGCTGACAAAATCAGGCTGGCCATCAGCGAGATGCGCAAACTGCCGCAATGGCTCGCCGGCCGGATAATTCAACTGCATACGATCAGCGTGCATTTCCAACTCAAGTCGCTGCACTTCTTCATGCTGTTGTAGTATCTGCTCGGCAAGATCAGGCGGTAGCTGGATCTGTAACACCCGAATTTGCGCAAACACCAGGCTTAACAGCAATACCGGCACCAGCACGATCATCAGGTTCATAAAAGACGTGATATCCAGCTCGGCCTCGGCCTGCATCCGGCTACGCTTGCTGTTCATCCCGGGTACCTGCTGCCTGACGGCTATTATGGTGACCAATGGCATTCATCAGCTTAATGCCGGCCATTTCCATGGTATCAACAATACTGGCGGTTTTGCTTTGCAGCAGCGCGTGCACAAACACCAACGGAATGGCCGTTATTAAACCAAAGGCGGTGGTATTCATCGCCACCGAAATACTCGATGATAATAAACTGGCTTTCTCAGCCGGATCGGCATTAGCCACCGCCGAAAATGCGGCGATAAGGCCAATAATGGTACCTAATAGACCCAGCAAGGTGGCGACATTGGCTAGCGTTGCTAAAAAAGGTGTGCGCTTTTGCAAACGCAGGCTGTACTCCAGCACCACCTCTTCCATCGCATATTCCATGTCTTCACGCCGCTTCGACGACCCCATACGGGTAATGCCATTGGCCAGCATCGTCATTATCGGCGCCTGATTTTGCGCGGCTAACTGCATAATGCCCTGAGTATCAGCCTGACTAATAGCCTGACGTACCTGACGATAAGCCCTTTGGTTAGAGGCATAGACGCTGCGCAAGCTCCACCAGCGCTCTATGGTGATAACGATGCCCAGCACCAGAATAAAGGCGATGGGGTAAATAAAATAACCGCCCTGCTGTAAAAAACGGATGATGCTGTTAAAAAACTCCATCGACTAATCCTCTTGCTCAGTATTGTTGGTATTAGGAACACTCAGCGGCAATGACGCTGGGCTGCTAGTGCTGATAAAACGTAAAAAATGCTGTCTATCCAGTGGCTGCCAATCGACTGCGCTACTGGGTAAGTCTGCACCAGGCAGACGAATTAATGCCACTGGCTCCTGCCAGGGTAATACATACAAGGTACGGGCCTGTTCCACCGTCCCGGTGATAGTACTGCTAATCTCTACCTGGCTACTGAGCGCTTGCGCGTTAGACTGACTGTTAACAGCAAAGGCCGTAACAGCTAACAAGGTAACACTCAGCCATGCGGTGACTGGCAATAAGTGCTCGACCGATGCGTTTTTCATGGTGTTGTTGCCTCCAGTTGTTGCTGCAAAATACGGATCCAGCCCTCAGCCCGTGGATCAGCAGTAAGCTGCTGGTAGCGCTGATAATGGTTCAATGCCAAAGTGGGTTGCCATAAATAGAGTTCATACAACAGCGCCAGGTTAAGTTGGGCCTCAGCAAAATCCTCCTGTTGCTGCAGCGCTTGTTGGTACCAGCGTTCTGCCGCAGCAAAGTCACCACGCTGCCGCGCCTGGATACCCAACAAGTTTAATGCAGCCGGATAATGCTGCTGTGCTAAGTCCTGCAGTAATGGCTCGGCTTGGTCGTGCTGCGCAGTGTGCTGCAAAATCAGTACCTGATTGTAGCGCACCGCCGCAATTGCCGGCAGTCCTTGTAATAGTGCCAAGGCCTGGCCACCCTGACCTTGCTGCCAGAGCTCACGGGCTTGCTTAAATTGTTGTAACTGTTGCTCTGTCAGGCTGGCTTCATCACGCAGCTGCGCAGCAGTTTTCACCAAGGGCGCAGCGGTTTTCATCGAAGGTGCAGCGGTTGTGACCGAGGGCACAGCGCTATCGACAGCGGATTCAGCCAGCTGCTGTTGCGCTATCGCCGGTTCATCTTTGTCTAACGGCGCACCCTGGACAATGGCCTCTTTGCCTGACTCAGGCGCAGGTGGCGCCACGCAAGCCGCTAAGCTTAACAGGCAGGCAAAGACCAGCAGGCGACTTACTTTACTCACTGACATCAGCCCACTCCAGATAGCGTTCTTGCTTTAAAAAACGAGCAGGATATAACTCGGCCAGACGGGTTAAACTCAGTTGCACCCAGCTGTCATATACCGCGTGAGCACTCAGCGCCGCCGTGCTCTGGTAAAGCTCAATGGCCAGCTCTTCAAACGGATAGGCTTGCTCTTCCAGTAACATGTCATATTGCTCTAACGCCAGCGCAGATAAGCCCCCTGGCCGGTCCGACTGCAGTAAGGCGCTGGCCATTTGCTGATACAGCTGCGCCAACTCAAAACTGGCCCGGCTGTAAAACTCCGCCTGATTAAACGCCATGCTTTGCTCAAAATGCCGCACTGCCGCCGTCATATGTCGCTGCTTGCGCTGTAAACTGCTGGCCAGCGGCTGACGCAGTGGCACAGCTCTGAATAAGCCAGCCTCATGCAAACCCAGCTGAAGCAAGGCGTCAGCTGCCAAAGCCTGCCCTTCAGTACTGTTTTGTTCAACACTGTTTTGCGGCTGTTGCTGCTCTGCCGTCGCCAAGCGTTGCAACCAGAATAACTGGCGCGAACTATCTTGCTGCGAATGATATATCTCAGCCAGCCGCCAGCGACTTTGCTGGGCTACAGCATGCGGTTGTGGATAACGATGCGCATACTGGCGCAACAGCAAGCGCTCTTGCTCCATATCGCCAGCCTGTTGCCAGAATGCGATGGCTTGCCACCAGTCAAGGCGTTGCTGCTCCCCCTCTGGCAGTGCCGCTGCACGGGCCATGAGTAAGGTGGCGGCTGCAGGCCATTGCTGCTGCTGTTGGTATAATTGCAATAACACATCATTTAATTGATAACGCTCAGCGGCCGCAGGATAGGCGGCTTTGTAATCCAGCAATAACGCCGTGGCAGCTGGCCATTTCTCAAGTTGTAAATGCAGCTGTAATTGCTGATAACGCGCCGCTTCAACTAATTCCGGTGCTAAGGGCACACGCAACGCAGATTTCGGCAGTTGCAGTAACCGCTCAAGTTGCGCCAGCTGCGCCACTTCGTCAGTTTCGGCCTGTGCCTGTTGGTAAATACTGCTGGCCAATTGCTGCTGCAATAAACGCAAGCGTTCTGCCGGCTGCTGCTCGCTCAGTAACTGACGCAAACTCTGCTCCGCTGCCGGGTAATCAGGCAACGCCAACTGCGCCTGACTGCGAATAAAACGAACCTCGGGCAGCAAGCCTGCTGATGCTGCCGGCTCTGGCCAATCAATTAATACTTGTGCCAGCACAATGCTGTGCTGGTAGTCTTGCTCATTGTACCGTTGTTGCAGTTGCTGTAATGCCACCTGCACCGCCGCCGGATGCTGACTATGACCAACAATAAAGTCCTGCTGGTGCTGCCACAACTGGGCTGCAGTGAAGATACCCTCTGCATGCAGTTGCCCGGCCAGCAGTAGCGCCCGGTATGCCGCCTGGCTGGCATTAAATAAGCTGGCTTGCAGCGGCTGCGTTGGATAAGCCAGCTGTTGATAACGCTCAAAAGCCGCTAGGGTTAACTGCAATTGCTGTTCTGTTTCCGCCAGCAAAAACCATAAATCATCGCGACTGAGCTGATTCTCTGCCAAAGTTAACTCAGGCGTGGCCGCCTGCACTTGCAGCAGTGCCAACAGATACTGCTGTAACTGTTGCTGCATGTTGTTATCTGCCGCAGCTTGAGCCGTTGTTACCAACTGATATTGCTGGCGTACCAGATAATCCAGATATTGGCGCAAATAAGGCGCCACCTGCAGCAACTCCTGCAGATTGGCACTATGCCAAAATGCCGTATCAGGCCCAAACAGGCTGACATATTGCTGCTGCGCCTGCAACGCTGCGTCGGCATCACCGGCTGACAGGTAGTACTGAATAATTTTTAACTGAAACTCCGAGGCCAGCAAACTGTCGGCATGAGCGCTGATGAAGCCGGCATAACTGCGCAGCGCGGCCTGATCTAACTGCCGGTCAAATAAGAAATCTGCTAACGCTTGATACAAAGCCGCTTGCTGCGACAAAGGTCGTTGACTGGCATCGCCATCCATATAGGGCGTCATTGTGAGCAGTTGTGTCAGACTCTCAGCCTGTTGCTGCATACTCAGTGACACACTGAGGATCCGCAACAGCTCCTGCTGTAAACTATCCGTCTGCTCTGGCTGCGCCTCATACTGTTGTGAGTGTCGCTCTTGTAAAAGATACCTTTGTGACAAGTATTGCTGGTCAAGCGCCAATAAAAACTGTTGATCAGCGCTCTGGTATTGGCCCAGCTGAAACTGGCTCCAGCCCGCCATATAATGAGCATGCTGCTTAAGCGGCCCCTCACCTTTAGCCATTACTTGCTCAAAAGCATCCAGCGCGGCGTCATAATCACCTGCGGCATAATAAATATCGGCCACTCTGAACCAGCTCTCGGCGGCAAAATCGCTATAGGGATATGCCGCCAGTAGCTGTAATAATTGCTGCTGACTGGCCTGACTTTGTCCCAGTAAATCGTAACTGCGTGCCAATTGATAATGAATAAGTTCGTTGTTTGGATCTTCCGGGTAGCTTTGTAACAAGTGCTGATAGTCAGTGATTAACTGCAGAAGGGCTGCACGCTCTTGCTCCAGCGGCAGCTCCTGCCGCTCCAGCTGACTAGTGCGCAATTGTGATAGCCGGTATAACACTTTTTGCCGAACCGCAGGCGCCG
The DNA here is from genome assembly GCF_036735525.1 of Arsukibacterium sp. Lineage (NCBI taxonomy): Bacteria > Pseudomonadati > Pseudomonadota > Gammaproteobacteria > Chromatiales > Chromatiaceae > Arsukibacterium > Arsukibacterium sp. The sequence continues at coordinate 31,646 of NZ_DAINOE010000020.1, forward strand.
GTGCAAGGCTTAGCAACTGCTGATAAACTTGCTCCAGTTGCTGCTCGGTTACCCCCGATTCAGCCTTTGCGGTCAATGCTGCTTCATTAAAAGCGGGCAATTCAGATAACACCGGGCGCAGTACTTGTGGTTCAGGCGCACTGCTGCAGCCTTGCAGCAGTGCCACCATCACAGCACCACAAAGCAGGCTTTGCTGCAACGCTCTACCACGAACAGCGCTGACGCGGGACGATGTAAGCTTGCTCATGGCGCGCCCTCCCCGTCCAGCAACACTTGCTCTAATAACCGGGCAATAGCCGCAGTATTTTGCTGTTGCCATAACTTGAGTAACGCCATTTGCTGTTGTTGCAACGTCTGCAAACGGTTTGCCAGCTGCTGCATCAACTGCTGCTCAGTGGCGCTTAACAGCTGTAACTGTCGCCCTTGTTGCTCACTCAGTTGCTCAAGCGCTTGTTGTTGTCGCTGTAAAGCGGCTGTTTGTCCGGACAAACTGCTCAGTTGCGCCAGCTTGGCTTTACCCTCAGCTAATGTAGCTGCCAGTTGCTGTTCCGCTTTTTGCCATTGCCAGCGTCGCTCAGCTCTGTCTTGCTCAAACTGCCAACTGAGTATCCCTTCCAGCAAACGTAAACGCTGCTGATATTGCTCAACCTGTGGGTGCTCACCCTGCTGCAACACCGGCAAACGTGCCTGTGCCCGCTGCAGGCGGGCTAAGCGTGACGCGCGCTCACCTTGCCAGAAGACTTGCTGCATACCCTCGTTGTCTGCTTGGCGCATCAGCGCTTGCAGTTGCTGATGTTGCTCTTGCATAGCAGTCATCTTTTGTTGCAAAGCAGGCAACTCACTGGCCAACAATTGCTGTTGTTGTGCAAGTTTATGGCTTAGCACCTGTTGCAAATAGTCAACCCTTTGCTGTCGTAGCTGCTGAGATTGTTGCAACGCCTGATGTTGTACCAGTTGTTGCTGCAGCAGTGCCAGTTCGGGTAACTGTAATTGTTGCGCCAGCCAGCTATTGGCAGGGTGCGTCTGCAAAATCATGGCGGGGGTCAGGCTCAATTCAGTAGTTAAAAATTGCGCTCTTTGCTGATAAAACTGCTCAGCAGAGCGATGTGCAGCCAATGCCAGACGATATTGCTGGCTTAATACAAATTGCTCACCCAACTGATAAGCCGCTTGCCAGCTGCCGCTGTGCCAAGGGTATTGCTGAATTTGTGCCTGCAGCACCGCCTGTAACGCTGGTAATTGGCGATTGTGTTGTAACACTTGGGCATACAGCTGCATAGCAGGCTGGGCTAACACGCTACTACTGGCAAATTGACTGAGTACCCTTTGTGCATCGGCATAGCGTTGCTGAGCAATATACAGTTGTGCCTGCAGTAACTGTTGGTAATCCTGCAATGCCAGCCGCTCGGCCGGATCGCTCACCTGAGCCTCGGCCTGACCAGCAAATAATTGCCGCCAAAATCCGCGCTGCCCAGGCACCACTAAAGTTGAATTCAGCTGCTGTAACTGTTGTTGCGCCAACCCATACTGGCCAAGCTGCAGCGACATTAAGGCCTGATTACTCAGCAAATAAGGTGTTTCATCCAGCTGCTCTACCGCATTCAACTCAGCGCGCGTCAAGGCACCATCAGGCCATAACAGCAACTGGCGTAACAAATAATATTGACCGGCAAAATCGGCATAAGGTGGCTGTAACTGGCTTAAATAGTCGGCGGCAGCTTGCCGTTGACCCTGGTCCAACTGATAACGGGCAAATTGCAGCAAAATAATATTTCGTAGCTGCTGGGACAGCGCATCCGCTGGCTGATCTTGCTGCAGTAACTGTTGCAACCTGGCCATAGCCGCCTGAGGCATGTGCAGCTGCAACAACAACGCTGCTTGCAGCAAATCTGCTTCGACCTTTGACGCCTGTGCCAACTGAAGCGTTAGTAAGGCATTGGCAGGGTCATCCAAAAACACATGCCAGGCCGCCTCACGGTAATGCTTTTCTGCCTGCAATGCCTGAGGCAAAGCGGAACGGGTGTCAGCACTGGCCAGCAGTGGCCTTGCCGCCAACAGCAACAGCATCAATGGCAGCATCAGGCGCATAATGGGCGGCGTGCTTAGTTGACTGGCCATAACTCTGCTACAAACTCAGGTTCAAACCGACCGCTGCTATCACGAATTTTCAACTCCAACTGCACCCGTTGCTGGCCTTTGTTAAAAGGTACGGTCAAGGCGCGCCGATATGGCTGTTGTTCAGGACCTATACCAACGAATACTGCAGTCAAACGATGTTCTCCCGCACGGATATTGTCTTTATGCAGCGGTTGTATGGCTCCACGTTCCAGCGCACTGCGCTGTGCCTCTGTATATAAATGGCTACTGATTGGCTTATCATTTAACAGCAGTTGCACGCTATCCAGTTGAAAAAACTGACCGCTATCTACCGACAAATAGACCGCTAACTGAGTTTGCGCCGGAAACAGTAACTCTTCTTCCAGGATAAACAATTCGCGATTTAGCTGCGTAGCCTGCTGACGCATTTGCTCCAACTGTTGTTGTAACGAGGGTTCAGCCCAGGCTGCGGTGCTCAATACAAACCACAATAATAAAAGTTTTTTCATTGGCTTAACCTGTTAAAAATAAAGACTCATAAAGGCCCTGATGACATTGGCTTGCATCTGATACAGGGGTTCTTCACCCGCCTCAAAACCGCTTAATGTCACATTCCGAAAATTCTGATAATCATAACGAACATGGTTCAACTGCAGGTTCAATTGTGGCTTGGCTGCGCCCAGCCACGCCAATGCAGGCAATTGATAACTGACACCCACCCCTAGTGTCAGGTTGGAAAACTCGCTCAACTCTTTGTTTCGCGCCATAAAGTTTTGCTGGTTGGCAAAACCGAATAAATCCTGATAAAACTCGGCCTGCCCCTGCTGATACCAGCGAACATGAGCATCAAATAACCAACGCTCAGCAAAGGGGTGAATGTATTCCAATTCAGTATCAAAGGCCTTGATATCCCAGCTGTCCTGATAATGCCGCAGTTGCCAGGACAATGCCGCCCGGTAAGGCAAAAACCACTTGTTAACAAGAGCGACGGCTAAACTGTTGCGGGTACGGGGGTACACTTCTGACTGATAGCTATACCCCAGTTCTGACAGCGGATCCCGGTAACGAATTTGCCGGTACGGATTATTTAAAAACCCCTGCTCCAGACTCACTTCGGTATTTAGCGCCGCCATCCAGGAGGTGGTCAGCACCTGTGTCAGGCCAATACTGTATTTGTTGCGTCTGATATCATCGCTAAAACTGTCATCACCAGTGCGGCTTACCTTATCCCGGCCAATCGCCGTACCCAGCGATAGCGTGGTCATACCGCCAAAGGTATCGTGCGAAAAATCCAGTGCCAGTGATTTTCCGTTGTAATCGCTTTCATCGCTTTGTACATAATTAACAGAAACAATACTGTCTCCGGCCAGATAATCTATGCCCACCCGGGTTTCTACCCGGGTCTCAGTGTAAGCAGATGCTGTCGCCAGCACATCAATAGAGGCGCCCGATACGGTATCAACTAAATAAAACCCAGACACCGACACCTGCTGGCCAATATTACTGCGCAACATTAAGGCCGGGCCGTCAATGGATACACCACCCCCCTGATAAGAGTGATACATTAGATCTGCCCGGTTATCAGGTAACACGGCACTTTGTACACTGAGGCTCAACACACAGAAGCACAGTGTTAGAATGACTCTAATTACAGCCACAACCACCGCCTCCGCTGCCATCGGCACCTTTAGCCGCTTCCCGGGTATCACGAACCTTTGAGCTATGTGCCAGTGCTATCGGATGCCGGCCGAAAGCCATGATGGGATCAGCCAGATTTTCACGCTCATAAGGCTTAACCCAAGGCTCTACCGTGGCGCAGGCAGAAAGCAACAAAGCTGGCACCAGCAACAACAGGCGATGGCAGCGACCTTTACTCACGTAATAAGCGTTTGATATCTTCTTCATATTTATGCTCATAGCCTGGTTTATATCCGCGATGCAGTGCCCGAATCTGGCCGTCTTTATCAATAATGACAGTGGTCGGCATGGCCTGTACCTGATAGGCCTTTGACACCTCATTCTGATCATCAAACAAAATAGGGAAATCGACCTTGGTTCGTTGTAAATAAGCCTGAGCAGCTGTGTTGTCAGACTCCACATTCACGCCCCATACCTGTACACCTAAGGGGGCATATTTAGCGGCTAAGGCATCCAATGCCGGCATTTCCTGTAGACAAGGTCCACACCAGCTGGCCCAAAAATTCAACACTATAATGTCGCCACGTTGCTCAGCCAGTCGTAAATTAGAGCCCTCTAACGATTTCAGCGTAAAATCCGGCGCCACAGCGGCTTGGGTTACCCAGGTTGCCGACAACAGCCAGCCAGTCAGTACTGCAGTTAATAACCACTTCATTGCTGTTACTCCTTAAAACTAAAAATACACGGCCAAACCCAAAGCCAGGCTCAGGTTATGAGTGCGTTTGCGCTCGGCCAGTATGGTGGTATCAAACATATAATCTGTAAACACCATATCCAGAGCCAACCAATCCGTCACATAGATGCGCCACTGTGAACCCAGTTTAAGGGCGAACACATCATCACCGGCAAAACTGACAGTCCCGCCACCAGCAAACACCGACAAACTGCTATAAAAGGCCGTATTGCCAAAGGCAAAACCCCGGCCCGGCAATAGCACATAGCCCAGTTCAGCACCATAAAAACGCCATTCCCGCTGCTCATCTGTTAACAAAGGCGCTGAGCCACTGAGCCGCTCAAAAGAGGTAAGTCCGGCTTCCGCCTGTGCTGCACTGGCAGCCAGATAAAAATCTTCCGTCAGGTGATAGGCTAATTGCAGCCCCACTAAACCACTGCTGCCAAAATCTTCAATCGACAGCACACCGCCCTTTAAAGCTATGCTCCAATTTTCAGTATCCAGTTTGGCGGGCTCAAGCCGGGATTGCTTAATTTGCGGCTCAAGCTGCTCCGTTACTGATTGGGCAGCGAGGGCGCCGCTACACAGCGCCAACAGTATTAAAAATGTACTTTGAACACGAGTAGCCATGTAGTGGTCTCTTCATTTTGTGATAACTTGGTGGTCAGTACGCCGCGCCGGCCACTTAATTGCAAACTGTATTGCGGGTTCAACTGATAACGCAGCCCTAACTCCACTGACGCCATCGCCGTTTCTCTATCAGGTGTTTTTACCAACACGGTGCGTGGTGACGTAATCAGCACACCACCGCCCAGCGCCAGATAAGGCGAAAGCATCCATTCTGGCCAGGGCTGTAGCGACAATTGCAACAGAGCCAATTGATAACTGGCATTAACGCCGCTAGCCTGCCCGCCCAGTAGCTCAGCCTGAATATAAGGTGTAAAGGCATAACCCACGCCCAACTGGTAGTAACTGGTTCCAGCAAAGTCGCCAAAGCCAGCACTCAGCAGGTAACTGCGCGCCGGGCTGTCTGCCTTATCTATAAAAGGTTGCTGGCTATCTGCATACAGCAAATAAGCTAAATCGGCCTGATGTAACCAATAATGCTGTTGCCGGTATGCTACTTTTACCCATTGGGTGCGCTGCTTCAGCAGCTGCAGGGTTTCACCTTTTAACGCTATCTGCTCAATCGGGTAACCGCGCCCCGGGCCGGCATGCAACTGCACAAAATCACGATCTACGGTCAGTTCAATAGCCAGTAGTGCACCAGACCAAGCCACCAACACACTCAACAATATTGCCTTACCAATACGTATCATGGCATGGGCACTGCAAAAGGAGAGTTATAATACTGAGCACCTAAATCCAGCCAGGCAGCAATAACACGCAATTCAGCGGCACTCAGATAGCCCTGATGGCTGCCTGTCGCAGAAAATTGCCGGAAAAAACGCTGACTGTTATTGGCACTGCCCACCCGCATACTGGCAGGTACGGTAACTGTCACCATCACAGGTATGGGTTGGCCATCTTCATCAACAATTAAATCACCATTGCTATCACGTAAAAATACCGGTTGGCCATTGGCGTCCAATGCCTGCACCAGCCGATCTACCAGTACGCCACCAATCAGTTCCTGCTCATTGTCATTGCTCAGTAATTCGCGAAAACTGGTTATCTGCTGCGCTTGCAGATCGGATGGCTGACTGGTCAATTCAAGCTGGCCCGCCGGTACTTGTGCATTACTGGCCGCATCGGTGCGGCTATGACAAGCAATACAGGTGCGATCGGCCAGCACCTCATTAGTCACCTCATCTATCACTACCCGGGCTAACTCCCATAGCGGCTGTATATGTGTCGGATAATCAATGCGCAACCTGCAGCTGGCTTGCCATTCGTTATAGCATTCAGCCCCCGCAGGTAAGGCTGTTTCTAATTGCTGGTAGCTAAGGGTAAGGGGCGCTTCTGGCTCAGCCTGAGCCGGGTTGGTCCACCAATCGACAATTTCTAATGCTTCACTCAGTGCCGGCATGCCAACTAAACGCGCTAGAGTCTGGGCCATGGTTTCGCCTGCCAGCGGCGGTAAAGCGGGGTTGGCATTCGGATAGGACGTCGCATCCTGTGCCGGGCCCGGGTTGATACTGGGCCATTCACCCGCTAAGCGACCATGTGGCCGGGTATTGGCTGCCGTATGGCAGCCATGGCAAGTCACGGTTTCACCGGGTCGCAAGGTAATCCACTGCTGATGTTGCGGCGATACCGCGACACCTTGTGCATTGAGTAAGCTCAGCGCCAGCGGTACATTGGCAGGCACTCTTACCATGACGGAACCGTCAGGTTGCACCGCGGTATAGCCAACCACTTCACGCATCAACTGCCTGCGGTTTATGCCAAAAGCAAAGTTGGGTACATCCAGCACTTCTTCAGGCGGTATCGGCACACCTCGAAGTAAGCGCAGATAATGCACCGGTCTGTCCGCCCGCTGACTTTGCGTGGGGTCGGCTAAACGGGCAATACCCAGTGGATCAGTCCCCGATATATCATAAACACTGCGTATATGCAGCACAGCTTGCTGTGCTTCGGCTAACTCAAGATCCAATTGGTCGCTCACAGCTAAAAATGCCGGGCGCGGGAAGGGTTGCGCTACTCTTGGCTCTGTCAGTAACCAGCCCTCTTCGGCTAACCTTACCGGCACCTGCGTATCGGCAACCGGATCTAACAGCCATAAACCATATAAAGGCGGGGCCGCTTCTGCCTCTGTTAAATCAGTAAGCTGGGCACAGCTGATAGGCCCCTGCGCGGACTGAACACGACAAGGTGACCAACTGATCAAAAAACGGCCGCTATTATCTTGCAACGGTTGATACTGATGCAGATAACCAGCGCGGTTTAATTCGTCACTATTATTGTAGTCACGGCTGAACAATGACTGTTGCGCCGGCACATTTAGCACTTCTTCAAATAACGGCTGATTATTATCACTGGCCAGCGCCAGCTCAATACGTTGCGGCCAGCTCTGATAATAGCGGGCATTGTTTTGCGCCAGAGCGATTGAAAGACCACCATCTTCCAGCACCACAGCCTTGGCAAACTCGACCCGGCTGTTATTGGTGCCAGTAAGGTGTGAATGCCAGCCATAGACCAGCTGATGCTCACTGCCGTCAGGTCTTAGCTGGTACCAGTTAAGCATAGAGCGATCGCTCTGGTTATCCCAACGGCTATATAAAATGTGACCATCTGGCAAGACTACCGGATAAAGATCATGACTAAGATTAAAGGTCAGCTGCTCAATATCAGTACCATCAGCATTCATCAGATGCAAGTTAAAGGTGGGGCCGGATAAGTCTTCATCCAGTGCAGTGTATTGGGGTTTAAATTCATCTAACAGAATTTGCCGGCTTTGTTGCTGCCGGGTCGAGCTAAACACAATTCGGCCGTCGGCTAAAAAAGCTGGCGCAATATCCTGCCCTTGCTCAGCCAGTTGCGGATCAGCAATTAATGGCGATAATTCAGCGGTGTCCAACTGATAACGCCACAGGCTCCAGCTAGGCTGCTCCAGCTCAGACAACGCCGGGTCGGCCTGTGGTCTTAGCGCAAACAGCAGGGTCAAACCATCGGGCGACAGGGCTAAATCTTTTACATCATAGGCTTGCTCAGCACTAAACAATGACGAGAGTAAATCGCGCTCTGGCGAATCCGCAAAGGCATTTTGTTTGAGTATCAGGCGGGCGCCTGGCTGAAAAGCTGCAGGCTCAAACCAATCTTGTTGAAAGGGTGTCTCATCGGCATTCAGTAAAGGTCTGGCGACAAAAAATAACGGGTACTCTTGGGCAACCGGATCCGGCACCTCAGATTGCACGCTGATATCTGCTTTACAAGCCAGTAATGCAATACTCAATAAGGTTATGGCCAGTAACTTCAATCTATACATGTTATTAAGTACCTGCTACTGCAACAACTTATCCGATGCGGGTGTGAACGAAAGGTAATATCATTTTAGCTTACCGTTACCGCTAAAACAGGGCAAGCTAAAAAAATTGCCGCAAAGTTGGTTCACATCGCTTCATCCGGTTATTGAATAGCCGTGGTTAGGAATGTTGATTTTTTTCTGTTTAAATTCATATAGCTAATATTGGCTATCCTAAAAATAATCAACCCAGCTAACAAGCTGGGTTGATTAAAAAAAAGTGTTATCTGTTTGTACTAATGCACAGGACTAGTACAAGAGTATTAGTCCTGTAATTCAGCCACTTCATCTGCGGCATCGGTTACCATCGACTCACCTGGTTTCAATAGCAAACGGCTGCGCAATTCTTTTTCAATTTCATCAGCGACAGCCGGGTTATCCAGTAAAAATTTAATGGCATTGGCTTTACCCTGGCCAATCTTATTGCCCTGATAGGCATACCAGGCACCGGCTTTATCTACCAGACCTTGCGCTACACCTAAATCGACCAGTTCGCCTTGCTTATTAATACCGGCACCATACTGAATAATAAATTCTGCTTGTTTAAAGGGCGGTGCCACCTTGTTTTTAACCACTTTTACGCGGGTTTCGTTACCGGTGATTTCATCACCCTCTTTTACCGAGCCAATGCGCCGGATATCTAAGCGTACTGACGCATAGAATTTCAGGGCATTACCACCAGTAGTCGTTTCCGGGTTACCGAACATTACGCCTATTTTCATGCGGATCTGGTTGATAAAGATACACAGCGTATTAGAACGTTTGATATTAGCGGTCAGCTTACGCAGTGCCTGCGACATTAAGCGTGCCTGTAAACCCATGTGGCTGTCACCCATGTCGCCTTCAATTTCGGCTTTAGGGGTCAGTGCGGCGACCGAGTCGACAACCACCACATCTACCGCCGCAGAGCGCACCAGCATGTCACAAATTTCCAGCGCCTGCTCACCGGTATCCGGCTGTGATACCAGTAATTCATCGACCTTAACGCCGAGTTTTTTGGCATATACCGGGTCAAGAGCATGCTCGGCATCAATAAAAGCACAGGTTTTACCGGCTTTTTGTGCTTCGGCAATCACTTGCAAGGTTAGCGTGGTTTTACCTGATGATTCAGGGCCGTAAATTTCAACAATACGACCATAAGGCAAGCCGCCTATGCCAAGCGCGATATCCAGGCCCAGTGAACCGGTTGATACTGCGGCAATATCCAGCGCCGTGCTATCGCCTAAGCGCATAATAGAACCTTTACCAAACTGGCGCTCAATTTGAGTCAGGGCGGCGCTGAGGGCTTTTTGCTTATTGTCGTCCATTTGAAACTCCGGAAAATGCTGCGAATAAATACACTGTATGCTCGTACAGTAGTCTAGTTTGTATAGGCTGTCAATAATAAGATACTTTGCCGCAGTGCATAATCGATTGACTGCTGACGCACCTGCTGGCGATCGCCCTCAAAATGCAAGCGGTTACTGCTCAGCACCCCCTTTACCGCAAAGCCAAAACACACAGTACCAACCGGTTTCGCCGCACTGCCGCCCCCCGGGCCGGCAACACCGGACACTGCAATGGCCAGCTCAGCTTTGGCATGAGTGGCCGCGCCGCTGGCCATTTCCAGCACGGTTTCTTCGCTGACCGCGCCAAACTGTAATAAGGTGGCACTGCGAACGCCCAGCAACTGCTGCTTGGCTTTATTGCTGTAGGTCACCACGCTGCGGTCCAGATAGGCTGAACTGCCGGCAATAGCGGTTAAATGATAGGCAATGCCACCACCGGTACAAGATTCTGCAGTGGTGACAGACCATTTTTTCCGTAATAATAGCTGACCAAGTTCAGTCGCCAGTTGCCAGGTGTCTGTTACCATTGTCATAGCTTATCCAACACAGGATGATTTTTCGTATTATGCCGTCAGACCAGAAACCGGAGCAAGCCTTAAGCGCGCACACTGCTGCGGTGACGACAATTTTATAAATGCTTAGCTAACGCCATAAAGTAACATTGTCAGTACATCTACCTGCTTGGCAAATTTCTTCGCATTGCTCTTTTTTAACTGTGTCAGGTTGTGCAGTTTCCAGCGAATGCCAGGCAGATGTTCAAGGTGAGCAATACCCAGCAACGCCCATTCGGGTTTACCGGCCACCAGCGATAGTAGAAACTGCCGCTCGTTGTCGTCCAACCCAGCCTGAAGTACCTTAATCATCCGTTCACGGGTTATAAGCAATGTCTCAAGCGATACGGCATCTTTCGTCATGCCCACGAAGTTATGTTGGTAATCATGGCTAATGTTCTTTAACTGTGGAAACAATACTTCATGCACCGGACGATTGTGGCAAGCCAGATAGACGACAAAAGCTCGCCGAATATCTGGTGTAATGCCTTCATTTTCGAAAAGCTGCATCACGTCAAACAAGTCACGAGGATGCTGGCGATCCAGCGCAGCAACTAACTTGCCTCCGTATACATCTGCCAAGGAAACCACCGGTATCTCCAGGTCAGCCATCAGTACATCACGGGCTACAGGCATCAAGGATGCCTGCCGCACCGACTGAACCGTGCCTCGTAACACAAAATTAGCCTCGATCTTAACTTCAATTCGGTCACGACGTACCAATAGTTTAGTTTCACCAGCGGCGGCTGGCGGTACATGTACCTCAAAGCCACGCTTTTTGAGCCGTTCGCTCGCTTGTAAAATTGCGTCGTTAATGCCAACCAGTGCCTGTTCCCGCGGCAATGTATGATCACGAAAAACCAGATCAAGATCGACCGATAAACGAGGCATATCACGTATAAAAAGATTGATCGCAGTACCGCCCTTTAATGCGAAGGTATCATCCACGAAAACCAGAGGCGCAATCTGCGTTAACAAGCGGGCAGTATCAAGATAGACAGAATTCATGACTTAAGTACCAGAATGCCATCGGCTGAGCGGGACACCCAATTTTGATCACTACCTGTTGGTAAGGTAGCGGGATCGAGCTTTTTCGCCCAAGGCAGCGAACTTTCCCGTCCGAGCTGCAAACATAGGCGCACCGTCTTAATACTCTTGCAATGTTGCAATAGTTCGCGCAGTACATCGGCACGCAAATTATAGGTACTATCAACCAGATCACGAGCTTCCTGCAACGACTGGCGTACACCGACTTCGCTTAACAGCTCTAGCAGCGCCCGTTCCGGTGCAGAGACCTGTGGCGATCCAATGCGTTTTTCAAAGGACGTAACATGCATCAAGGCTTCTGGCTGTTCTTCAAATAAACGCTTGCGCCGGTAGTTAGCTGTAAAACGCTCAGTAAACCACTCCGGTAATTGGCCTGCAGTCCAGCCATACAAGTGCAGCAACGGTTGCTGCGAAAGGTACTGACGCAAGCCGTACCAATCAAGCGCAGATTTACCTCCTACATGCAGCCCCGGGAATTTGCGTTGCAGGAGTAACAAACTGGGATGAAGAGCTAAGGTATCATTTGGTCGGCAGTACACCCCTCGTGCTATGCGCTTTAGCCAGCCAGCCCGTACATAGTGAACGGCAAGATCAGCAGAAATACCCAGCGCCGCCAGATCTTCCGATGCCAAAGGCGCTCCCGGCAGCAAACGTGTATAGAGCAGATTTAATTTGTTTAGATTAGTCGTATCCATACTACGATTATTGCAACTTATCTAAATATGTCAATTTAGATTTATTGAAATAATCGTAGCCAAACTACGACAATGACAACTTTTCTAAATATTCTTGCTTGTGTCTGACGATGACACGCCTTGGCTGACTTCTGTTATAATCCCCTGCTTTATCAACGCTAACCGTCGCGGATAAGAACATCTGTATGAATACAATCAAGAACCTGGATTCTCACACCCCGATGATGCAGCAATATCTGGGGTTAAAAAGTCAACACCCTGACATTTTGCTGTTTTATCGGATGGGTGATTTTTATGAGCTGTTTTTTGATGATGCAAAAAAAGCCGCGGCACTGTTAGATATTTCACTGACCAAACGTGGCCAGAGTGCCGGTGAGCCAATTCCTATGGCCGGCGTGCCCTATCATGCGATAGAAGGTTATCTGGCGCGCTTAGTAGCCTTGGGTGAATCGGTGGCTATTTGCGAGCAAATTGGCGATCCGGCCACCAGTAAAGGCCCGGTAGAGCGCAAAGTGGTGCGTATTGTCACCCCCGGCACTGTTACCGATGACGCCCTGCTCAATGAGCGGCAGGACAATTTACTGTGCGCCCTGTACGAGCAACGCGGTCAGTATGGGCTGGCCCAGCTCGATCTCAGTGCCGGCCGTTTTTTAATTAATCAGGTGGCCAATAGCAGCGATCTGGCCGCGCTATTGCAGCATTTAAACCCGGCGGAGTTGCTGTACTCCGAACTATGCAGTCAGCCCGAGTCGTGTCAGCAACGCCAAGGGGCACGCCGCCGCCCGGAATGGGAATTTGAACTGGCTACCGCTAAACGGTTGTT
>NZ_DAINOE010000021.1:0-44308 GCF_036735525.1 Arsukibacterium sp.
TGACAGTCGAGATGACATTATCGCTGCGATAGACTTTCTGGTTACCGGCATTTAACGCTTAACTCAACCGACGCGTAGCGGTCGGCTACAATTTCTTGTTATATGGCCTATCGAAAGCGAACATGTTTGGCCACTCTGTTTTGTAGTAACCGGATGAGCTCGGGGTCCATTCGGTCATAGTTGTCTGGTATATCTAGGCACACAAGCTTTTTCCCATGAAGCAAGTCTTGGAATTTCTTTGAGATCTTATTCCTGTGGGTCTTTTCCATGACGAATATAACGTCCGCCCACTCAACCAAATCTCCGCTTACGACCGTCTCGGCGTCAGCATTCGTTCCTGCTCCTATTGCATTAATCCCTTCGTACTGAGAGAAGACTTCTTCTCCGGTAGGACTCCGCAATCTGTTCTCACTGCATACGAAGAGCAGGTTCATAATTTTTCCGCCATATAACGCCGCGTTCACCGGCTTGTCCGGTGCAACGCATTGTTAGGGCTTGGTTTAATCAGCCACAATGCAGCCACACACGACAAAACTAAAGTGAAGCCGACTGACAAGGTAATAAAGTGTATGAATTGCTCAGGCAACCCGAACACAAAAGGTAACATCAAAACTCCAGGAACCAAGAACACTGGGCCAAACATAGACATCGGCATGGGGGCTGGAAATAGGACTAAAGCGGCCAAGAGTATAAAAACACAGCGCCTGCCATTAGTGTTTATGGAAAATATCGCAGCTACCTTTCTTATCAAAAGCCAACCTGGGACGATTATGACTACTGCATATATCAGAAAACTCAGGGCTATCAATGCCAAGTAGCCCGCTTTTTCATTCAATGACGGTAGAGGATGTTGCTTGTTAAATTCCTCTGGGCTTACTACGGGACGAGCAGCCTTCACATCTTCAGGCGTTTCTGGAAGATGAACTAACCCACGGTTAGAGAGTTCATTCTTTAGCTGGTAATAAAGAGCGATTCCTTCTTTAGAGAATTGCCTTTTATCATGCTCATAGAAGCTCAAGCGGATATAGCCCATGTTTCCCGATTGATATAGAACGCCATAAAACACTTCGAAATCGCCTTTGCTATATCTGCGCTCTTGCCTTTTCTCAACCACTCTATCCGCCTCAAGTATTGGTTTCCACGTTTCCCAATCGTTTTCTTTCAAGCTGAAGCCAAGCGATGCCAAGGCGAGATCAATATTCTCTAACGCAGCTAGCTTGTCATTTGCCGCCTCGATCTTATAGTTTGCGTGAGGCACAGTGATACTTTTTGTGACCATGATGCAGCCTTGTAAAAGTAGGCAAGCGATTGCTATCAAAAGGTATTTATTCGGCACTCTGCCTCCACTGCCTAACACTTATTCGGCGGAAAAATCCGTGATTAAATACGGACTTTTCCGCACTTGTAAATTTATTGTATTTAACACTACATCTCTTCTTTTGGAGTTACAATAACTTGTAGGTATAACTGATAATAAGATTCAACAAATACGGATTAATCCGTCTAACAAGCGCTGAGTGCATGGAGATGCGAACAGGATATTTTTACAATATTTAAAGTCTGGCAAAGGTTAGGAATATCCGTAATTGGCACAAACCGGCACGAATTAAATCGTGAAATCATTGGTTCAGTATGACAACTATCAGTTGGCGTTACTTATTTAACTGCCGCTGCGCATTTTTTGGTAAGGGCATCAAGTTCTTTAAAAAGCTCAGTATCCTCTGCCGTGAAGTTAAAGCATGACTTGCCCTGCATTTTTTTGCGCAGGGCATCACTGATCTCATTTAGCAGAGTGGGATCTTCATAGACTGGCATCAGGTGATAGCTCACATAAGACTTTTTTACCTGGGCGGCACCGAAGAACTGAGGCTTGGCCTTGGGGGTGGTGGTAGCTAGCTCAATGTAGAAGTTGCCTGGCTCATCTGTCTTTACCGAAAAGCCAGTGGTGTGCTTGCGAAGTATTTTAGACAATGCAGCGAAGGTTGAAGCAAAATCGGGCATGGCATCATTCCTCGTTAACTTTATCTTGCTAGCGGTGTCTTATTCGATAACCACAGTTTTCACCATCTCATTAAGTGACAACACCGCCGCTTGGCACTACCACCAAAGCCGCAGCAGGCTGGCAGCAATTAACGCCAGGTAAGTCACGGCGACAGTGGGCTTTACCGCTTGGCGGGCATAACCCAGGATCAGCTGCAGCGGGCCCTGCCGCTGGTATTGCCATTGGCTGTGCCACTGGCAGCCGATGTCCTGCGCTTGTAAGATGGCTTGCTCTAGCTGCAACAATCGGTCGGCTGCCCGCTGCTGCCAGGTTTTCAGCAAGGCTTCATGAAGCCAGAAAAAGCCGATAACCCCTAGTATCAGCTCAATGCCGGCGGCGTTTTTCAGTAGCCAGAGCCATACCAGAATAGTAGCTACTTTCAGCCACAGCGCCTGTTGCTCTTGTTTGTCGTAACTTTGTTGGACTAACAGCCATTCGGCCTGATTTTTGTCGGTCATTGGGCATCCCTGCTGCTTGGCGATAGGTTAAATACACTTAAGTTGTTGCTTCAGTTTAGCGGGTAATTGCTGAAGATCAGCATCATTTTTTTGGGGTCAGCTGTTGATTTTTTGACTTTCTGGTCGGGAGGCAAAAGGCAATGCAAGATGAAAACCATAAACTCGGTAAAGTCCTCGCTAATTATTTCCGGTCAAATGCTGGTTAGTATGATTGAGCAATTAAAAACAACAGACCGGGCTTGATACTGGACGAGGTATTGCCTGCTTAGTGCGCAAAACGATAATTAGTGCTTGGCAAGGTAAATATCTGCATTTGACACAAAGTGACGATCGACGAAGTAGTACTCAGCGTGAAATTAATGGTGTAGTGTATTTGTAACCTGTGGTTAAGCTCACTTGCAAAGACGTGGTCAGTTAAGTGCAATTAACCACTCTATGCTAAACATTTACAATCACCGTGAAATGCTACCATTGGAGATAAAGGTGCAAAAACTGGAATTACGTATTCCGCCATTACTGCTGATGATGGCCGTAGCGCTGTTCATGGTGCTGATGGTGCAAAGCTGGCCAATGTTTCACTTTACCCTGCCTTTTGGCCACTGGCTGGCATTGAGCTTTTTGCTCTTCGGCGTAGTAGTGGCCTTGCTGGGCGTGTTGACATTTCGCCGCGCCAACACCACGGTAGACCCACGCTATCCAGAAAAATCGGCCAGTCTGGTTGTTAGTGGTATTTACCGCTATAGCCGCAACCCTATGTACCTGGGTTTTTTGCTGATATTGCTGGCGGTAGCCTGTTTTCTGGCGCATGCGCTGGCCTTTGTCTGGCTGCCGTTATTTGTGCTCTATATGAATCGCTTTCAGATTTTGCCGGAAGAGCGCTTTATGCAACAAAAGTTTGCTGCCCAGTTCAGCCAGTACAAAACACAGGTACGACGCTGGCTTTAACGGTTATTTGCCGCCGGTCATGCTTTGCAACACGCCATCTCGTTTAATCAAACCATGATGCAATGCTGCAGCAATATGCACTAATACCAGCGCAATTAACCCCCAGGCAATAAGTCCGTGGAGCTCCCGAAACAGCCCATAGAGCGGCAAACTCACTGGCAACAAAGATGGCAAAGCAAACAGCTCAAACACCACCACCGGCCGGCCTGCCGCATTTTGCATTAAATAACCGGATAACGGCATCGCAAACATCGCCGCATATAGCAGTACATGCGACACACGGGCAATGCGCTGTTGTATCGGTGGGATGCTGGAGGGCAACGCCGGCGTCTCGCTATTAAGCCTGATCGTCAGCCGGATGATCACCAGTAATAATGCCAGCACACCAAAAGATTTATGCAGCCCAAGCAAGGTGAGTTGCCATGCCGCCAGGCTTTGCACCATGGCCAGACCCGCAAACAGTAAAGACAGCAACAATAACGCCATGGCCCAATGTATCAGCCGCAATAGCTTGTGATAGCGAACAACGTCTGTCATGGCCGGGCCCCCACAGTGGTGTTAAGTAACTGCTCGCGGGCCCGCCGCCGGTAAGACTCGGCATAAGCGGCTGAACGCGCACGTAAAATAGGGTCGGCAGATGCTTGCATGCCAAGCGGTAAGATTAAGGGGTCGAAGTTAATCGCATCACAAGAACTGTTATCTGTGGTGAGGACTTCGCGGATAAGCAACTGCCCGGCAATCAGCTGTTGCCGCTCAGCCGGCCACAATACCGTAGGATCAGCAGCATCATCCTGAGGCTGTGCCAAAGTAAAACTCAGATTAAAGCGCACCGGTTGTTGTGCTACACGACGGGTAAATTCCTGCTGCAGCACATCCGCAGCCAGTTCCTCACCCAGCACAGCCACACTGAGTGGCTCTGCCACAGGGACCGCAGCCCAACGTACCGCTTGCTGCTCGCCCTGCTGATTCACTAAGTAAAAGGCATTAATGCTGTGGTAACGCTCAGTGGCAAAGCTGCTGCTGGGCTGATAACCTGCTTGCCATTGCCGAAAAGTCGCGGTTTCCGGGTGAGAGGCAAAAAAAGCCGCAATCTTCTGCGCATCGCGCTGGCCTGTTAGTGGATCAGGCGCTAATACTTGTAACTGCTGATAAAAGGCTTCCGCTGTGCGCACCGGCATTACCGGCGGAGTATTCATAGCAGTGTGCCAGCGTTGCCGCCCTTCGCCGATACTCAGCGCCAGGCTACGCACTGGTGCTGCTAAGTCAGGCGCTGTCGGATTATTGCCAGCAACAGAAATGCGGCCGATAAAGGGTGTCACGCCTTCCGAAAATAGCTGAGCCTTAGTCAAGGACGCCAACTCACCAGAACTGACAAAGTCACCGGCAATACAAAAGCCTTTAGCATGAGCACGGCGAAAGCCCGCATGCACCTTATCGCCTTGTTGTAAATCAACAAAGGCCTGAGCAGTTACAGCGGATTGCCCAACACCACCAGCCACCAACCACAATGCAGCAGCCAGACCAGCAACAACAACAGCAATAATAGTGTAGCCTAAGGTGACAGAGCCACTATTTGACCGAAACATAACAACATCCAAACTGCATTTAAATCTATCTTAGTAACTACGCCGTTAAATAACCAAGCGATCAGCAGCTGCTACTGGTAATTTTGCCCGCCAGCCGTTATTTTGATAGCTCATTTAACAAGGATGCCCCTTATGTTGTACAAAATATTTACCGGGCCTGGTTTGCTGCTGAGTGTGCTGCTGAGTGTGCTGCTAACGCTGCCAGTGGCGGCAGACACGGCGCAAAATGTGTTTAGTCATTATCAGGATGCACTGATTCAGGTGCAGGTGATTGAAAAACAAACCCAGCGTAAATCCTCAATCGGCAGTGGCTTTTATGTCAGCGAAGATTTACTGATCACCAATTATCATGTCATTGCCAACCGGGTACTGTCTGAGCAGCAATATCAACTGATGGCCAGTGTTAATGGCCAGTCGCAACAGACCAATGCCATGGTAGAGCTGGATATAGTAGCGCTGGATGTGGTGAATGACTTAGCCTTGCTACGTACCAGCCAGCTAAGCTCGCAACCGTTCAGGCTGGCCGCGGCCTTGCCGTTGCAGGGTGAGCAGGTGTTCAGCCTGGGCAACCCGCATGATTTAGGTATGGTGGTGGTGCCTGGCACCTACAACGGTTATAAACAGCAGAGTTTTTACCCACGCTTACATGTAACCGGCTCGATTAACCCGGGCATGAGTGGTGGCCCCAGTGTTAATGCGCTGGGTGAAGTGATAGGCGTCAATGTCGCCACCGGCGGTAACCAGCTGGGATTTGTGGTACCTATGGCCGAAGTGGCCAGCTTGCTGCAACAAGTACCCGAGCAACTGCCTGCGATCAGCGAACTTAAAACCCAGATGTTAGCGCAGCTGCTGCATAATCAGCAGCAAATGCTCAGCCCTTTGCTCAGCGCCGACTGGCAAATGCAGGCCCTGGGTAAAGGCCGGGTGCCGGAAAATATTGCGCCTTTTATTCAGTGCTGGGGCCGCGCCAACCCGCCACAACAAAATGAAGGTCTGAACACCGCTACCGCCTTTTGTGGCCAGCGTGAAGAAATTTTTCTGAGCTCACAGCTGAATACCGGCAAAATTCAAATGCAGTTTGAATGGGTAGATGGCAGCAGCCTGCCTGCACTGAAATTTAACCAGCACTACATGGCTAAAATTGGCTATGCCAATGCCGATAACCGCGCCGGCCAGCGTGATGTCACTGAGTTTAGTTGCCACAGTGATATTGTTGGCCTAAACCAGCAGGCCACCCGGGTGATTTTTTGCGTGCGCGCTTATAAAGCTTACCCCGGCTTGTTTGATGCACTCTACCTGGCGGCCACTGTCGCCCGCGAACAACAGGGCTTTATCAGCCATTTTACCCTGGCCGGGGTCAGCGCGGATAACGCGAACGCCTTTGCCCGTAAATTTATGGAGGCAGTGGTATGGCAATACTAGTAGAGCTGCTTAATGCCCATGGTAAGGTTATCGGCCTGCATAAATTTACTCAGTCACAGATCCGTATTGGCCGGGCTTATGATAACGATGTGATCTTACTTGACCCCCACAGCTGCGCGGAACATGCATTGTTAACGCTAGACGACGAAGGCCAATGGCAGCTGTCTGATCTGGATTCGGTTAATGGCACCCGCAATAGTCAGGGCCAGCGGGTGAATACGCAAGCCATCAGCCAGTCCGGCCAGGAGTTTACGCTGGGTAAACAACGCTTGCGGGTGATCTTCAGTGATCAGCCGGTAGCGGCCACCCAGCCATTATCCAAAAGCGTAGAGGCATTGCGCTTATTAAGCTCAGTACCTTATTTACTGCTGTTGATACTGCTAATCAGCCTGAGTATGGCCTTCGATTTCTGGTTGGGCGCTATTGGCGAGCAGGCGAACAACTGGCATCGCCAATTGTTACTGATCCCCATCATTTTGCTGGCCTGTGCTATCTGGCCTGCTTTTTTGGCGTTATGGGCCCGCTTCAGCGCGCATGAACCCCGATTACGCCAGCAAGTGGCCTTAACCTATAGCCTGATCTTGCTTTGGGTGTTATGGGATATGCTCAGCTCCTGGCTGAATTTTAACGTTAACAACAGCGGCATCAATCTGGTGTTGCATCAGTTGGTACCGGCGATACTGCTACTGAGTTTTTTCTGGCTGGGCTTTAGCCTGATGAGCATGAAAAAACGTTGGCTGCAGGGCTTGCTCACTTTGTCACTGAGCTCGCTATTCTGGCTAATGCCCTATCTGCAGTCGGCCACACCACAGATGGCGCCGCAGTATCAATCTCAACTGTTACCGGCTGGCTGGCTGTGGCGCAGCCCTACCGAGATGGAGCAGTTTCTGCAAGATAGTGGCAATATCTTTGCCAAGGCCCAGCAGCAGACTGAAGCTGCTGCAGCAAACGAAACCGAGCCAGACAACTAAATGGCTCTGTCGATAAAACAAAAACGCCTCTGTAACCAGAGGCGTTTTTGTTTGTCAGGCGTTAGCTTATTCAGCTAGCAGCTTCACATTAGCAAACTCAATCATTTGCTCTGGTGTTTGCATCACTGGCAGTAACTCGCCACTTTCAATGGCAGTCAGTGCCAGAGGTTCAGTAAAACCAAAGCTTAACGTCAGCTTGTTTGGTTGATTAACAAAATTCACCAGACTTTCTTTAAAGCTCAGAGGTAAGGTTTCATCAGCAGCCAACCCCATCAGCGCCATACCACGTAAAGCGTCAAGCGGCGGCATCATGCCTGCCTGGCTGCCCATATCAACCATCCGCTCAATAAAGCCGTTGTTGTTAATCACTAACTGACCGTCATTAATGGCTGCCGTCATCAGTTTTGCGGTAACATCAGCAATATAACTATCTTGCATGCTTAACTCTTGCTGCTCAGCCGGGCTTAATTCACTTAACTCTTTAGCGTAGGCCCATAACTGCTGCATCTGACTCAGCGTAAAACGGTATGACAAACTCAACTCGTCGTTAATGCGGGTATCTTGTTCAAACAGCAACTCACCACTTGCTGGCGTATAACGGTATTGATAATCGGCATGTAATGCCAAACCCTGCACAAAAACACTGATGTCAGGTGGCAGTAACTGTAATACTGGCCCCGCCAGTTTCACCCCTTGTATTTGCGCACTGGCTTTATCCGCCAGACCACCATTTAAGGGGATACCTTTAGCAACAACACTTTCAATAGTCGCTACCTGTCCTAAGCCATCAACACTGACGTCCATGCCGCTAATAGTGTAAGTTGAGCGCAATACATTAGCCGATACCGACTGGTAACCCAGGTTGATTGCCGGCATCAGGCCATTTCCTGCCATTTCAGCGTAAGATTTATTCGCCAGCTCAATTTGCTCAATAATGACGCCTTCAGCATGCTTGTTCGCATAAATCACGCCACCTACAGCCGCTACCGCTACCACTGCAGCAACCACTATCACCTTATTCATACTAATCCTTTAATTGATGTTGTTTATAACGGCTAAATGCTATCACAAGCTATTTGCCAGCTAAACGGTTGAAGCAGATTTTTTATAAAAGATTTACCTACTGGTCAAAGCCTGTTAATTTTGCCGCAGCGCAGCAGGTATCAATTCAGAGGCCGTTATGACGTATTTTCAATGGTTTGATTTGTTAGGCATTGCCGTTTTTGCCATTTCCGGCACGCTGGCGGCCTGGCGCAATCATATGGATGGCTTTGGTGTTATTGTTTTGGCCAGTGTTACTGCTATCGGCGGTGGTACCCTGCGTGATCTGATTTTAGATGTACCCGTTATCTGGATGAACAATAACAGCTATTTTTATACTATTTTTATTGCCGCCGCCGCCACTATTTTACTGGTACGCAACCGCCTGACTATACCTAATAATACCCTGCAAATACTGGATGCCATCGGCCTGGCGTTTTTTGTCATTATGGGTACACAAAAGGCACTGGATCACGGCACGTCCACCCTGGTGGCGATTATGCTGGGCACCATGAGCGGTGTCTGCGGTGGCATGATCCGCGATGTACTGTGCCGGGAGATCCCGATGGTGTTCAGAGGCGAACTGTATGCAGTGACCTGTATAGTAGGCGGCCTGATCTACACCAGCCTGTTAGCGCTAGGGCTGGCACAACTTTATGCCATGCTGGCTGGCATCAGTGGCCTGTTGCTGCTGCGTTTAGCGGCGATTAAATGGCATATTACTATCCCGGTATTTGGTAAGCACCATCACGAACTGAATGAACCTTAATAGTCACACCCTAACAAGGACTGTTTTAATGTCTGCACCACGTTTAAAGCAACTCGATGTGATTCGCGGTTTAGCGATCCTCGGCATTTTGTTAATGAATATCTACGCCTTCTCCAGACCCGCACAATTTGGCCATTTATTGTTGTGGCATGAAGGCGGCTTCAGCACACTGGATGAGTGGCTGTTTAACCTTAACCAGGTTTTCATCATGGGCCGCTTTATAACGCTTTTTTCGCTACTTTTTGGCGTCGGTATGCTGTTAATCGCCGAGCGTTATGGCATGGACTATTTGAAGCGCAGGCTGTATTGGTTGGTACTGTTTGGCGTCATCCACATCAGCCTGATATGGGATGGTGATATATTGCTGTGGTATGCATTAACAGGCCTGTTTTTCATCTGGCGCGGCTACCTGCAACTGGATAGCAGGCAACTGCTGCGCAAAGGGCTAACCTTTTTTGCTATTGGTTTGATTCTACCCACCCTGACCACGCTTTTTGTGTTGATTAGCAATGCACATCCCATTGGTATTCTTGATACTGAACAACTTGCTCATGAAATCGCACTGTGGACCGGACCGCTGGCTGGACAATGGCAACAGATGTTAATCCTCAACTTGTACATGCTGCTGGGCTTTATATTATGCAGTTTATGGATGACTCTGGGGTTAATGTTACTGGGTGCCGGCTTGTATAAAAGTGGCTGGTTTAGTCAGGGCTACTCCGGCAAAGTAACGGTAAGCCTGCTGTTGGCAGGCGCCATTATCAGCGCAGCGGTGCAGCTTGTTGATGCCAATACCGGCTATCAGCTGGCATTAAATGTCACCTTACCTGTCAGCTACATTACGGCTTTATTGATGGCGCTGGCCTATGCCAGCTTAGTGATCCGACACCCGAGCCACTTGTTGCAGCAGTGGCTGGCGCCCTGTGGCCGTATGGCCTTTACGCTGTATTTAAGCCAAAGTGTCATAATGGTGCTGCTGTTCAGAGTGCTTAAACCAGAATGGTTTGCCACTTTGGATCGCCTGCCAGTACTTGGCATAGCGCTTGGTATGATTTTGCTGCAATTGCTGTTTTGCCGCTGGTACTTCAGGCATTTCCAACAAGGGCCACTGGAGTGGCTGTGGCGCAGGTTGAGTAAGCAGCCTGTTGCTGAGGTTTCGCCAGCTCAACAGCTTGAGCAATCATAGCGATTTTACCGTTAAAATAGTAACGTTAAAAAAGCCGGATTATATCACCGGCTTTTTGTTTAAGCTTATCGGTTAGCGACTCACCCGCCTAACTCCCAACAACAATAAACCAACCGCAAAGATGCCCAGTGTGGCAGGTGCTGACACCACAGTGGGCGCCCCCGATGCAGGTAAATAGCCGTAACCATTTCCGGAAACCAGGGTGCCATCTAATGCGCTCAGACCGATAGTAAAAGTGTTACTACCGTCGTTAGTCAGATCGCACAGTGCCGCCAGAGAACAAATTGAACTCATATTAATGCTATACACCAGACTTAATGCTGAATTAGTAGGTAAAGTCAGTATTTGGCTAACACTAAAACCACTTGAGCGACCATCTGGTAATTCATAGCTTTCAAACCTGCTTTCGTTAAACCATTCGGTTAGCCAGTGTGCCGATGGGTGATTTACAGAAACGAAAGGTCCTGCCTGAAAATTAAAATCATACTCTGCATTAAAACGGTAGCGGCCATAGAGCTCTTCATAATTATCCGGCTCTGCGTTGTAATCGTCTCCTTCAATCAAAAACGCGCCCATTACTCTGCTTAATGCCCCCAGGCTTAAGTGACGCGCGTTTGGGGCTGTTGTTACCGCAGAACTGGCTGGAAAACTGTAAGCCATAGTAGCGTCAAAATGAAAATACAGGTTCAGTGCTACCTGCGCATAATCCTGATCTGACAACAAAGTGATAGTGTCGTAAATGGCTGCATTTGCCCAAGCAGCGTTATAAACGGAGTCTGGGGTCGTTACCACGTTGGTATACAGTTTCATGGTGGCGCTATCACTGTCGACACTGGCCCAGGCTGAAGATGCATTGCAGTTACTGGAAACAGTACCGTTAGTTTCCAGGTCCTGCCAAGTACCAGAGCCGGAACCACTCAAAGGTGAGCAACTGGTACTGGTATTTATAATAACAGAAGCATGTGTATGACAAGCAAGCGCAGCTGCGGCAAGCATAGATAGCGTTGTAATAATTTTTTTCAACAATGACACTCCTATTTAACAAAGCGACAAGCATAGCAAATATCAGGCCAAGTCGAAACACCCATAAAAACCAATATAAAACAATATATTAAGTATTAAGCAAGCACATCAAAAAACAATATGTAAAGATATCTGACAAAAAAGGTTGGTATTAGATGCCCTAAAGGCTTTTCACATAATGACAATAAAGGGTTTTCTTCATCAATATTGGCCAATATTTAACCATGCCGTCACCTGAAACTTGCAAATAAGCAACTCCGCTTGTACTTTAGTCCCACTTTTTGAAATCAACATGGTGTTTTATGTCATATCTTTTGTTTTTCAGGCTGTTTACGCTACTCGTCGTTATCGGCATTTCAGGCTGCAGCGTCAATAATCCTCCTTATACTTCTATGAGCCTGATGCGCTTTGAAAGCCCGGAATTAAGCGAAAAGCCACTCACAACACAATTGCATTTCAGCGTCTCTGAAGAACGTCAATTCACCTTGAGTAATAATGCAGAACCAGAAGTGACATATGGCTGTAGTTACAGGCCGGCCTCAGCAACACGCCCTGCCACCTATAATCAGTGTAAACAAGAATATAACGTTTACCGGGGGGCGGTGGCCGTCGCGCCGGGGCTGGAATTCACTTATACCAAACATGCCACTCACCGGGTGTCTGTCAAACATCAGTTTGCTGGTCAGTATAGAGAAGCGGCGGGCTCAGGTAACTGGTCGCAAGCGGTGGTGGCTGGATACAACTGGCAGCAAGCAGACTTTGCCGACGAATTAAGGTTTGAGTTGATAAGTCCGACCGGCGGCAGCAGCAATGGCGTACAAACTAATAGCTGGCAGCAAAAAACCACCGGCTATGATATTGGTTATGTTCTGGGCTATCGTGCCAGCCCCAGCTTGCTGATCTACGGCGGCCCCTATTTATATAAAGGCGCACTAAAAGGCGAGCAGATTCTAACCATAGCCGTAGATAATGGACAAACTCAACGTATCTTTGACCTGAAGAGTTCAGGCCAGCAGTTGGGCGCCAATCTGGCATTGCAATTTAATTTAGGCCAACACTTTATACTGCAAACTGAACTGGTGAGTTCGCAGCTGCGCTGGCAGGATGCTAAAAAAACGGCCAGTCAGTTTAATGTTATGGTGGGTGTGCAGTTTTGATCTGATAACATTTTCAGCTGCGCCCACTCAGGCACAACTAACAAAGATTGGAAAATATGAGCCCCTATACCGAACTGGCCGCGCCGATTGCATATCAGCTAACAGAGAAGAATAGTGAATTCTTGACCTTTCTGCAGCCAGTGGCCAGCCGCGATGAGGCGATGAACTGGGTTAACCAGTACCGCGAGCAGTACCGGGATGCCAACCATGTCTGTTGGGCCTACATTATTGGCAACACCCGCCAGCCTGCAACGCAGGCCTTTAGCGACGATGGCGAGCCGGCAGGCACCGCTGGCAAACCCATGCTACATGTACTGACAGAGCAGGAGCTGGGTAACAGCCTGGCGGTAGTGGTGCGCTACTTTGGCGGGGTAAAACTCGGCGCCAGCGGCCTGGTCAGGGCCTATTCGGCTGCGGTGTCGCAAGCGGCGCAACTGGCGCTAACCTCAGTAGTGCAACCTCAGGTGCTACTGCAACTCTGTGTAGCCTTTGCACTGGAAGCCAGAGCGCGTCAATTACTTAATGAATTTGCTGGCCAATTACTGACAACAGACTACCAGCAGCAGGTACTGCTTAGCGTGCAACTGCCGCTGGCCGCCCTCAGTGAATTCAGTCGCCAGCTGCAAAACATCAGCGCTGGCAGCGCCGGGATAACCTTAGCACAACACCCGTCTGAGCTGGCCTGAGTGTAGTTTCACCGCTAGTGATTTCAAACTGGCAATTCCGGCCATTCCATGGATAATAAGCCCCTATAAAAAAGCTAGCGACGCTGTGTGAAAGCGTCGCCGACAGGATGCGCTATGTCTCAATTACTCCGTATTGTGCTGTTGCACACTCACCTGCCGGGTGTAGTCGAATTACAGCTGGATCAACATACCAATATATGCGGCACCAATGCCTCAGGCAAAACCACCTTGCAGCGGCTGGTACCGGTGTTTTATGGCGAGCAGCCGAACCGGGTGGTACCGAAAACCCGCAAAAAATTTGATGAGTTTTACCTGCCGTTTTCCAACAGCTATTTAATTTACGAGTACCAGCGCGAAAGCGGTGATATTTGCCAGGTGGTACTCACCCGCAAAAGTGATGGCGGTGTCGATTACCGTTTTGTCAGTGCGCCCTATCACAGCGATTGTTACCTGACGCAAAGTGATGAAGGCGTAAAAGCCCTCAGTTACAGCGACTGGGCCAGCAAGATGCGCAGCCTGCCTGATGTGCAGGTGTCGGCGAAAATCAGTGCCACCAGTGAGTACCGTAGCATTATTCAAAATGATGCCGCGGCGCTGCGCGGTAACAATGCCGACAGCGTTAAGTTGCGCCGCCTGGCGGCCAGCTTTAGTTTAGTCAGCAGTGGCCACAAACTGCGTCATATTGAAAAACTGGTCAGTGCCGTACATGCCAAAGAAGGCAAAATGGACACGCTCAAAGCCATGCTGGCCGCCATTTTTGAAGAAGACGGTGTCACCCTGCCCACCACCAAGGTGAAAAACACCAAGGCACGCGAGTGGATCCAACAAATGCGCCAGTCGATGCGGCTGGATAAACTGCAGCAGGACTTTGAGCGCTTAAAGCAGCTGGCACAGCAATTAGAAGGGGCCGAAGCGCAGTTAGCCGCCTTATTGCCCTTATTACAACAAGACGAACAAAGCCAAAAGCTGCGAAAAGCCGATGCCGAGCAGCAGGTCAATGCCCTGCGCGGCCAGTTACTGGCGCTAAAAGAGCAGTTTAACGCCCAGCAACTGGAGCATAATGGCCAACTAAGCAAGGCCGAAGCCGATTTACACGAAACCAGCGCCCGTTTAGATCTGCTGCAACAACGTTTTGACGACTACGACGCCAAAGATATGCCAAAACTGCAACGCGATACCGATGCGCTGCCGCTATGGCGCGATACTTTGCAGGAGATCATCGAGCAATACCAGCTGATGGTCGAGCAGCATGGCGATTTAGAGCGCCAGCTTGAGCAGCGCAAGGCCAAGCTGGCCGAAGCCTTTAACCGCTTAAGTGAGCAACACCGTGCTAAAGCGCGGCAGTTGCAGCAACAAAAAGATGCTACACGCGAACAACAAGACAGTAAGCTGGCGGTGCTGGAGCACGCCTTTCAAAGCCGCTTACAACAAGCCCAACAGCAATTTGCTGAGCAGCTGAGCCAGTTAAGCAGTGCTATTGCCGTATTACAAAGCCAGCTTAGTGCCTCACCATTAACTGAAGCCGAGCATGATGAGCTGCGCGCCGCAGAATTACGTTTAGAACAGGCGCAGCAACAGGCTCAGCTACAGGCACGGCTGCTGCAACAACTACAACAGCAGTACCAACAGGCGCGCCAGCAGCGTGAGCTGGCTGATCAGCAGCTGGAGCAAAGCCGCAAAGCGCTGCACAGTGCCGAGCAGCAGCTACAACAATTACACCGCCAGCTGACACCCGAGCAAGGCAGCCTGCGGCATTTTTTACGGCTGCACTATAACGGCTGGGAGCAAAAGCTCGGCAAAGTGCTGGATGAGCGCTTACTGGAGCGGCAGGATTTGCAGCCGCAACTGCTGGATTTAACCAATAGTCTTTATGGCTTAACGCTGGAACTGAACGCCATAGACACCCCAGACTATGCGCAGGACGAAGCGGCCATCCGCCACCGCATTCATAGTGCCGAACAGCAGTTACAACAAGCGACCAGCGATAAAGCCCAGGCCGAAAAACAGTTAAAAGAACGCTTTGAGCAGGCCGAGCTGCTGCGTGCCCAGACCGAGCAAGCCGAATGGCAGCTGACGCAAGCCGAGCAAAATATTGACTACGCCCGCGATGCCCGCAACCGTTTACAGGCGCAGCAGCGCGAGCTGATAAAACAACGCCAGAGCAGCGTGCGTCAGGAACTGAGCAGTCAACAGCAGCAACTGGATAAGCTAAAAGCACAGCAACATCAGGATTTGCAGGCACTAAAAGATGACCACCACAGCCAGAAAATGGAACTCAAAGCCGACTGGCAGGCTGAGCTGCAGGTGTTTGATGAGCAAATAGATGAGCTGGAGCGGCAGTTAGCGCATAAGCTTGAAGACAATAAAAGCCAGATCAAAGAGCTGCAACAGGCCTTTAATGAAGAGTTGTCGGCCAAAGGCATAGATCCACGGCGCCTGATCGAGCTGAAACAGAAGCAGGAGCAGCTGAAAACCGACATTAAAGCCACCGAAAACCGCCAGGATGAGCTGAGCGCCTGGCAGCAGTTTGTCGCACTGGACTGGCAACAGTTACGGCCGCAATTACTGGCGCGGGAAACCGAGCTGAAACAGCAGCAACGCAGCATTAAGCAGGCGCTGGAGCAGTTAAAAACCGATTACAGCAGCAGCCAGAAAAAGCTGGACGAGCACAAACGCCAGCAACAGGAGTTGATGAGCCAGGCCGAGCAATTGCTGCTGCAATTAAAACCGGTGTTGGCCAAATTACAGGAGCTACATTTACTGGCCAGCACGGCCGTGACGGTAAGTGGCTCAGCCGATAGCATTGAGCGGCTGTCGCGTGCTAATGAAGCGCTGGAGCAACGCAGTAAACTGGATAATGCCTTAAAACTGGCGCTGGAGCAGTTTGAAAGCGTACTGAGTAAAGACGCCGGCCCGGAATTTTTAGACCGACTTGAGCACGAAAAACGCAAATTGCCCGAGCAAGCCGGCCAGCGCCAGCAATTGCCCATTTTGCACAACCTGCTGCAAATTTTAAAAGATGCGCAGCAACAACTGCTGGAAATGGGCGAAAATATCGGCGGCGATTTAAAGAAATTCTTTACCGTATTCAGCGACATTAACCGCCGCATAGCGCTGCAAAGCCGCCGTTTAAGCGAAGCGGTAGCCGACGATCTGGTACTGGAAGGCATCAGCCGCTCGGAAGTGCGCATTTTATCGACCATCGACGAGCTGGGCTTCTGGCAACCGCTGAAGCACTTTGCCAAGCTGTATGATGATTGGGGCGCCTCCGGTAAAGCCTTACCGTCTGAGCAATACCTGAATGCGCTGGCCGATGTGGTCGACTTACTGCGTGCCGATGAGCAATACAGTATCGAATCACTGTTACGCTTAGAGCTACATCTAAGTGAAGGCGGCTCTGAGCTGGTGATTAAAAATGACCGCCAGTTGCTGGAGTCGTCCAGCCACGGTATGGCTTACTTGATTTTATGTAAGTACTTACTGGCCTTTACCCGCTTATTGCGTGGTGAAGCCAAAGTGACCATTCACTGGCCGATTGACGAAATTGGCACCCTGGCCTATCACAACGTCGAAAAACTGTTTAATGCCTGTAGCAGTAATAATATTGTTATTGTCGGCGCCTTCCCGAACCCGGAATCGGATGTGTTAATGCTGTTTCAGCACCGCTATTTAATTGAGCCGGATCAGCAGAACCAGCGACGCTTAAAGCGCATCCAGCCTAAAGTCAGCCGCTTAGCCGAGCGCTTAGCCCAGAAACAACAGGAGGCCAGCTGATGTTACAACACGGACCTTTACTCGAGCGCCTGCTGGCCGGTGACTTTATTTGCAAGATCACCGATGAAGATGCCTATCGCCATTTAAGCCTGGAGCAAACTCAGCAGGACATTAACCATTACCTGCGGCCGCTGAACCGCCGGCTGGTCAGTAATGATGATAACAGCGTGTATTTTCTGGGCTACTTTGATCTGAATAAAGACGCGCGCGAGCATTTAAGCAGCCAGTTTGCTTTAACAGTACAGTCGTTATTACCGCTGCTGGAATGGCTGCAACTGGTACAGGAAACCCTGGGCCGTGACAGCGCCCTGACCGCCGGCGATACCATCAAGCTGCAGGAGTTTGTGCTGCGCACTGAAGATAACCAGAGCTTGCGCCAGCGGCTCAGTCAGTTAGCCAGCGATCGCTTTTTTAACAGCCAGAGTGAGCAGCTCGACAGCCAGGTGAAGCAGATTTTCCGCCGCCTGAAAGAGCATGGCTATTTACTGCAGCCGCATGCCGAGCGCCAATACTATATTGTCACCGGAAAAATTGATTACCTGATTGATGTGATCCGCTTTATCCGCGATGAGGAGCATCTGCCGGTTGACGATACCCCAACGCAGGAGGCGCTGCTCTGATGGCAGATCTCCATGCTACCGCCTCTAACCTGTTTAGCATCGGCGCCGAGCGTTTAGCCTTAATTGGCAAGCACCATAAACAGCTGATGCAGGGCTATATCGATGGCTTTATTGATGAAAACGCCTTTAGCGAAGGGGCACTGAAAAAGCTGATCAGCGCGCGCATTTTGTGGCGGCCAGATGAGCAGCAACCGCTGGCGCTGCGGCCTTTACTAAGCGAGCTGATCGCCAGTATGGTGGCCGATGAAAACCGTCGGCAGATTAACGCGGATGTAGCCGAAAAGCTGGAGCAGATCCGCAACCGGGTGCAGGCCTACCGTGATGCCCAGTACAAAGGCGATTACAGCGTGGCCGAGCTGCAGCTGCAACGCTTAACTGAGCATGTGCATGATTTAAGCGGCCAGTTTGAAGAGGCAATCGACAGCTTATGGCACCGCTTAAATAGCGACTTTGGTTTTGTCAGTAGCTTAGATGATAAAATTCGTGAAAACGAACGGGCGCAAAAGCAATTACGCCGCCTGCTAGATGGCCTGGATTTACTCGATTTTAATGAATTAATTGAGCTATCAGAAGGCAATAACCACTTACGTAAGCTGTTAGTCAGCCAGTTGCAAAGTCAGCTAAGCTCACATCATAGTAGCTTGTTAGAGGTGCAAAAACGCTTAGTTGAGCTGTTAGCCAAATTCCGCCAGCAGCAATCGCGTTCGATGCTAATTAGCAATATGGCGGCGTTTTTACGCCAGCACCCGAAATACCAGCCGGCCGATTACCCAAATCGCTCTGAGCTGCCCGGGTTGTTTAATCAATCTGCCGCCATTAAGCCCCAAGCCGCCATCGCACTGGACAAAGCCAGTGAGCGTCAGGTATTGGCCGAGTTGGTGCGGGCCCTGCCGCGCCCCAAAGCCGTTAACCTTGTCGATACGCAAAGCGCCAGTTTTAGTGCCTTACCGCTGGATGACGACATAACCGCACGCCAGCAGGCCTTAAAAACCGATGTCGAGAATTTTTACCTGCGGGTGATTGATCAAGGCGGCAAACTCAGTGCGCTGGAGTATCTTGAGCAGCAGGCCCTGCAGTGGGACAGCGAGATCTGGCTGTATCAGATCCTCGCCGAATATCAGGCGCTGCCGTTGGATGAAAAGCACATGCTCAGCATCACGCGCGAAGAAACCCAGGCCAGCAAGGTTAACCAGCTGCTGCTGATCCGCGATATCAGCATTGGCTTAAAGGCGGCCTGATGTTATACCCGCCGCTTAATGCCCGGGCATTGCGCTACTTACAGCAACTGCAGCAGCGGCTAAAAGCCAGTGGCAGCGAGCGGGTAAAAACCCACACCCCAGCAGTACAG
Organism: Arsukibacterium sp.; assembly: GCF_036735525.1. Taxonomy (NCBI): domain Bacteria; kingdom Pseudomonadati; phylum Pseudomonadota; class Gammaproteobacteria; order Chromatiales; family Chromatiaceae; genus Arsukibacterium; species Arsukibacterium sp. Next base: position 19,028 of record NZ_DAINOE010000021.1, read on the forward strand.
GATGTGCTGCAATGGTGTAGTGAACATGAGTTGGTGCCCGCTAACAGCCGGCAATTACCACAGTTTACCTTTAACCCGGCCCTGTTAAACCAGATAGCCGCGGTGCAACGTAGTTTGCAACAAGCCTGTTTTCAGGATGACATCACCCATAACAGCAGGCTGGATAATGCCGCTATCAACCAGCAAGAGCTAAAAAGCATTGGTCTGACACCGCGCCAGCACAGGGTGCTGCTTAAATTGAATACCCCAGCCCAAAGCAGCACGGGTGTAACAGCGGAATTTATCGATAGCGACTGGCAACATGTGCCGCTACAGCACTACGATGCGCTGCTGGTGGTTGAAAACCTCGATTGTTTTTATCAGCTTGAGCGTTTCAATCTCGACCTACCCTACCAGCAGCCGCTGATTATCTATCGTGGTGATACCTTATACAGCAAAGGTTGCAAAGCCTTGAAAGCAGCCTGTCTTGAGCAGAGCAAGCCCACCCTTTACTTTGGCGACTTTGATGCTAAAGGCGTCAGTATCGCCCTAAACGAAGGCTACAGCGCCATGCTGTTGCCCGATATTGCCATACTGCAACAGCAGGCCAGCCCGGCTATGCTGCCGGATCAGCAGCTGCAGTTTATTGCGGGTATAAAAACCAAGATCGTCAGCCACGAATTTCTACCTTACGCGCAGCTGCTCTGCGAGCAATTAACGGGGTTCAGACAGCAGAATATGCAGGGCATGCAGCTTAAACCCATTTTAACTCGTTGATGTGGCGATATACGCTTAATGCTAAAATTATTGGTAGTTTGGGCTTTGCGGAGCATTATATAAATCTTGATTGACAGGCTCATGCCGAAGACCTAAACTTGTCAACAATATGACCGGCGCCTCTGCATTTATGTACGCGTCGGTTCTCATTTCTGAAACTGACCTAGCCACTCAATCGCTCCCTCAACGACGCCAAAATCCTGAAGAGATAGTATGCCATTCTTGAAGCTTGGAAACGAATGAATCAGTGTAATTAGGCGCTGTGTCCAGCTTGAATTGGGACAAATTACTGCAAGCAGATGCGCCATAATGGCAAAGTACATAAATGGGCGGCTATGGTTTATTAGTGGCCAGCCAGCTGGACGTGCCGATAACTCTAATATATTGATATTCCAAAGTCGGCTATGGTGCGCTGATACATTACGCACAAAGTTCAAACTCTTCAGCCATTTTGCTAACTGTTCGCCATCACTAAGCCCATACTTTTGGGCAATGCGGTTTTTATCTGCGTACTGCATACCTTCAAATAATCTTGATAACGACCCAAAGTCCCACACCTCAATAGCTACCCATACTGGCAATCCGCCATTATATTTTTCGCGGTGGTGAACAATAAAAGGTTCGCGTCGTGAACGATTGAGCATAGTGTCGTATTTTTCCAACCATACCTGATGCTCAGTCTTACCTTTATTCGGCCCTTTTTTTATGGCTTTTTTGGCAAAATTACCGTGTAAGCAATTTGGGTTTAAATGCGCACAGGGCTCTTTTGCTCCCAACAGATGGGCAACATCCACCCGCAGCGCCATTTCAATCCGCTCAAGCGCATCCAGTGCTAATAAACGTAGCTTTTTATCAAACACATACAGCTTTACCACATCTTCAAAATGACTTTCGGGCATAAAGTGGTCAAAGCGCACTGGCTGGTTTTGCTGTAGCGATGTTTCTGTGTCGATAACGCGCAGTGGGTACCAATAACCGCTTAACCGGTAATAACCAATACGAGCCAGATAGTTAAACGCTGCCGTATCGTTATCAACCAATAAGCCAGGCGCATATCCCGATATCCGCGCCAGACAGGCCAGTCACTTTGCAATAGCCCTTGCTCATTATCGCTGCGTATCAGATCAGCAAACGGCATTTGATCAAACTGCTCGGGTGAAGCCGAACTATGCTCAAGATAACGCTTGAGCATTTTATGACTGATTTCATAAGTAAACTCAAAACGTTGAACCAAGTCATCGCGAATTTGAATATTGCTGATATCTCGCTGATAACGCTGCTGACTAATGGCAGACAACAGGCGTTGTTGCTGCAAATACACCGCCAAACCCAGTGTATCAAGCCCCCTTTTTTTCTTTTTCTGTAGCGGGGCGATGCAACAGCACTAAAGACAGCAAGGTGCAGCCTAAGCCAAGCAGACACATCCAATTGAGCAGATGCCCGCCCGGCAAGGCAAGTGAAATAAGAAGTAAAGGGGTTAACATATAAGCGGCATCGTAGCCGGCAATAGTGGCAGATGGCGGTGCGCCGCGGGCATGTGCCCATTGTGTCATACCAAACGCCATTGCAGCACCCACAAAGCTCAGCGCAAAAATAGCCATACCGGCCAAGGTTGAGGGTAAAAAAGCCGACACACCGCTATCTGATTGGGCTATGCCTTTTAATAAGGAGTCTACTGCCAGAAAAGCGCCGCCTAAAAACCCAAATAATAGCCCCTGCGGCAGCCAACTAAACTGTTTACACAGCCAGGAAACCGGCCATACCAGCAGGCAGAGCATAGCCAGCATCCACCACATTGGCACAATATTCAGCTGACTCATGTGGATTAAGCCATTTTGAATGTTACCAATGGCCAGTAAGATGGCGCCGAGTGTTAATAACAGCGCCCCCAGTAGATCCCGCTTACGCAGCGCCAACCCCAGTTTCCAGCAAGAAAACCACAATAATGCCAGCAAGCCAATCGCATAAACAGAGGTAAAAATGACGGTCGGGGCAAAGCGGTTCGCCAGGATAACCCATAAAGGGGCCGAAAAATTCAACAGCATGCCACTGAGGTACAGGTAACGCTGGCCAGGTGATTTATCGCCTTGTTGCCGGCGCAAAATAGCTAACTTCATTAGCCCTTGCGACAAATGAATCAGCACAGAGCCAATAACAGCAATCACTAAGGCTATTAAGTAATCAGCAGGCATGTCAGGGGTAACAGCAGGTAAAGACACAACAGAGAGCGGATCATCGACACCGCCTTTAGCAGCTAATACCGTTAACATACGCCAAGGCTCGTTGATAGGATTAGTGTCCATACTCTGCCGTCAACTGGTGTTTGAATGCCAAAGGCTGGTCGTCACAGTAAGCAAACACCTGCTCCAGAATAAGGGTGGCAGGCTGACGTTGCTGCGCCAGCGCCACCGCCTGCTGCGCCAACTCGGCTATAGCCGGTTTGGGCTCTTCACCGGCAAAGACCCGCATCAGGCCAGGCAGAGTTATTGGCTGGCTATCAAGCTGTCTAAAGCTGGCCACCAACGCACTGGTCAGCTCGGCACACACCAATAGATTGGCAGCCGTTTGCCCGCTGCTGGCAAAAAATGACTGCGGCTGGCTTAAATCACTGTGGCTAAATTGCTGGCAACGCTGCTGTAACAGCTGGCGGATCCGCGGCTCAGTCTGACGCTGTGCCAGCAACTGATAGGCCAGCGCCATTAGCTGGTAACTGCTACTGTCTGGTAGCAGCCCCTGCTTAGCGGCGGCCAGATTAAACGGATAGCCCTGTGGCCACCAGAACTGTGCGGCCTCGGTTGCCAATGCGACCTGCTCAGTACAGCCGGGTAATTGGCTCGCGCTATCATCGGCCAAGCTCGTAAAACTGATCAGCAACAGCAGTTTCAGGCTGGCTTGCCATGGCAATGTCGGCATCTTGTTACTCCTAAGGCAAAAATCTCATCCACGCAAACTACTGAGTTTAGCAGCTGACAGTAACGCCACTTCATGTTAAAACATAGTCGCATTTGCAAAGTCTACTCTGGATGACCACTATGAAAAAGCTTGTGTTACTGGCACTGCCTGGCCTGCTGCTACTCAGTAGCTGCGCCACTATGGACAAATCGGCCTGCCTGACCGCAGACTGGCGTACTATTGGCTTTGAAGATGGCAGCCGCGGCAAACATGAAGCGTCTATCAGTGAGTACCGTAAAAACTGTGCTAAACATGGCGTCACACCCGATTTAACGGCTTATCGCGCCGGTCATCAGGAAGGCTCAGAGCGGTTTTGCACTGCTAGTAATGGCTTCCGGTTGGGCCAGGGGGGTAGCGCCTATCAAAACAGCTGCCCGCAAGCATTAGAGCCAGCGTTTTTAGCCGCCCATGCGGATGGTATGCAACTTCACCGATCTAACCGTGAGTTACAACAACGCCAGGCAGAAGTGCAAAAAGCGGAACGGCAGATACAGTCACTGGAGCTGGAGCTGGCACAACAGGATGAGATGCTGATTGCCGATGGCTACAGCCGGGAAGAGCGTATAAAAATCCGTGAGCAAATTAACCTGTTACACATTGCTATCACAGAAGCTTACGCCAGATTGCCAGAATTACAGCGCTTAGCCGAGCAGGCACATGCCGATCACCAGCGCAATGTACAACGCTTGAGCGCCCGTTACTAACACTGGCTAGCTAACCCTGTTTTAGTCTTCGTTTGCCGCCTGTATCCGTGCCTTGCGATCTTCCGCTTCAGCGAAGGCGGCTTTAATTTGCTCCAGTACTGAGTCAACATCTGCAGCACTGTCATCCGCAACAAATTCACCGGTGAGCTCTACGTCAGGCGTTAGCTCACCGGCCTCATACAGTGCCCAGATTTCTTCAGCATAGTTAGTGTGTAATAATTCAGGAGCATACAAACCGTAATAGTCACGCATGTTATTGACGTCACGGCAAAACATCCATTTAGCATTATTATTGGCCGCGGCATCTACTGCCTGGGGCAAGTCAATCACTACCGGTCCGGCGGAATCCACCAGCACGTTAAACTCAGATAAGTCACCATGGACCAGGCCTTCACACAGCATCAGCACAATATAATGCAACATGGTGCCATGGTCGGCCAGCGCAATGTCCGCATCCATGGCCACATCTGCTAAGCGCGGTGCCACCATGCCTTCATCATCACACACCAGCTCCATCAACAGCACACCTTCATAACAGCCAAAGGGCTGCGGCACCCGTACACCGGCTTTCGCCAGTTTAAATAATGCCTCTACTTCGGCGTTCTGCCAGCTTTCTTCTTGCTGTGCCCGGCCAAACTTAGAGCCTTTTTCCATGGCCCGCGCCCGCCGGCTGCTGCGCACTTTACGGCCCTCCTGATACAGCACGGCCTGCTTAAAGCTGCGCTTATCTGCTTCTTTATAGACTTTCGCGCAGCGGATATCCTCGCCACAACGAACGATATACACGGCAGCTTCTTTGCCACTCATCAGCGGCCGGATCACTTCATCCACTAAGCCTTCATCGACCAGTGGCTGAATACGTTTCGGTATTTTCATAGCGCCGTTATACCTCAGATCACCACGGCTGGGAATATCTGCAGACAGCTTCATTACAGAAATAATCGGATATCATGGCGTTTGCCCCCGCAAACCTGATCCGAAAAATAGTTATCGGCTTTCAGGCTGCGGTTAAATACAGCATTTATTCATATTCCTGTTTGCAAAATATGTGGCCTTGCCATAAATTAGCAACAAGGCATCTGCATTTTCAGCTAGGCTAACGCAGTCCTTATCATCGCCCTGTAGCAGGGATAATAAAAATTAAATCATGGAGTTAAAGATGGAATACTTTATTGATGCGTTAAAACGCTATGCCGACTTTACCGGGCGTGCCCGCCGCAAACAATACTGGATGTTTTTTTGTTTTATATCATTTTTTATATTGGCACATTAATTCTTGATGCGGTCCTGGGTACTTTTTTTATCGCACTCATTTTTTCTCTTGCCTTGTTGGTCCCAAGTATCGCTATTGCCGCTAGACGCCTGCATGACACAGGTCGTAGTGGTTGGTGGCAACTGATTGCTTTGATACCGCTCATTGGTGCCATTGTGCTGATCGTGTTTCTGGTGATGGACAGCACGGCTGATAACGAATACGGACCAAATCCAAAAGCAACTGCATGATAAACCACTAAAGATGTTAGTAGCATAAAGCGGTGCAAAGTCGCCGCTTTTACTTTCCACAATAAAAAATAAAATGATCGTCACGTTATAATCAACGGAACCAGTAAACCGCATGGCATTATTGAAGACCTGCACCCGCATTATTGGTAAATCGCTGCTGGCAATAGTGCTATTTATTATCAGCTGCTATTTGCTGCTGCTTATTATCAACTGGCAGGATGCAAAGCCTAATACCGCCAGTTTGCATATGCAAAGCCTGCTGCAACCACAGCAGATCCCAGCAGAGCAAAATGGTTATCAGTATTTTATTGCTCACAATACTCATAATGAGCTACTGCTAACCGGCTCTTTAATGGAGCTGAATCAGCAATGCCACCATGCAGATGCATGCAGTTCGCTTCTGATAAAGCAAGATAACCTAACTGCGCTCTTGGCAGAGCAGCAACCGCTGCAGACATTTTATTGGCAATTACTCCAATACTCACAGTGGCAAGAACCCGCACCGACCCTGCAGAACATCCCTCGCTATCAGAGTTTAATGCATGGGCAACGATTACTGTTATGGCAAGCCTGGCTGAATGCTCAAGGCAGCAATGTTTATGAGGTTAGCAGCGCCCTTAATACTGATTACCAGTTCTGGACGACTGTCATGGCTAATAGCAATAGTCTGATTAGCAAGATGGTCAGTACCAACGCGCTAAAATGGCATTTTCAGTTTGGGGCCGAGATAATTAAACAACTGCCGCCGGAGCAACGCCCTCATGCGCTGCCAGAAGTCTGGAGCACTGCCTTAACGGATCAAGTATTAAGTCTTGAGTTGGTGATGGCGGGTGAATGGCATTTTGGCGCTGATATTTTAGATAATGACTGGCTGAGTGATCCTGATGAGAACCTAAGCGTTGTCGAGACGGTGTTCGTCAAGCTGGCTCGCCCACTGTTTCTGCTGCAAGACACCAAGAATTTTCATGCACAGCAGCTATTGCAGCACGATGAACAGGCTAATCACCCCTGGTACAGCTGGCTGCGCAACCCGGCCGGCAAGCTGATGCTGGCGGGCTCGTCGCCAGCTTATGCTGACTACCGGCAACGGCTGCAGCAACTTGAGCAACTAAAGCAAGCTACACTGCAACAGGTGGCTACGGCACTGCCTTAAGCCCACATTACTGCTATGGCCGCCAACACTATCAGTGCCATACCGGTATGATCGGTTTTTAGCAGTTTTTCTTTAAACACAAAAGCCGAAATCAGAAGCATAAACAGCACTTCTACCTGACCCAGGGTTTTCACCAGCGCCACCGATTCCAGACTCATTGCGGTAAACCAGCCAATGGAGCCGACGCAACTGCAGACGCTGACCGCTAAGGTTAAGCCCGGCCGGCGCCACAAGGCGACTAAGGTCGCGCGCTCTCGTAGCAGTAAATATAAACTCAACAATAAGGTCTGCAACACTATGACCAGCAACAATACCCAGGCGGCACCATGTGGAAAGGGTAAATCCAGCACTAAACTGGCCTGGCGCACCCACAGTGAGGTTAACGCAAAACAACCGCCACTGGCCAAGCCCAGCAACAACACTTGCCAGGATAATTGCCTTAGGCTGGCGCCACTAAGTAACAGCACCGCTATGGCACCCAACAGCACCCCCAGCCAGCCAAGCAGGCTTAAGGATTCACTAAAAAAAGCCACGCCCAGTATCGCCGCCAGTATCGCTTCACTTTTTGCAAGGCCGGCACCGATGGCATAATTGCGCAGCTTAAACAACTTTACCATCAATGCTGTAGCCACAATTTGTGCCAGTGCCGCGGCGATAACAAACACACTAAAATGGCCGCTAAAGTCAGGGATGTCTACCGGTTGCCAGTGGTACAACCCTAACAGGTACAGCAAGGCCAGCGGCGAAGCCCAGATAAAGCGGGCCAGAGTAACGCCGGCAACGGAGACCTCTTTACTGAGTTGTTTTTGAAAGGCATTACGCCAGGCCTGCATAAAAGCGGCTAGCAAGGTAAATGGGATCCACAGCACAGTAGCGCACCAAAAGACGTAAAGACGGCTATAATAGCAGGCAGTATCACCTTTAGATAGCCTGCTGTGGCGCGCTTTAACGGCCTTTTCGCCACAGCATTAGTTTAATGTAAACCATAGCCGGTGGGCGTATAACCCAGCACCCATTGCTGCTCGCCGCTGACAAAGGGGTTATCGTGCCCCATGTGCTGGCGAATACGCTGGTTCAGCTCACGCTCTCTTGCACTGACCGGATCTTGTTTGTGCCAGGCCATAAATAACTGCTGCTGAGCACGCGATAGGTTAAGGTTGTATTTATCGGCCATATAAAAGTAAATACGGGCAATATCCCCGCACACAGCTAGCGCCGACTCAAACACCTGCTGTTTAAAATCAACCCAACCGGACAACTGCCATGCTGGGCAGCACTACTGGGTAACATGCCAAAACGGTAATTACTGCGATCGCCATTTACCTCTCCCACTGTAGGCACCAGGTTGTATAAATCGGCCTCCATGCGCCGAAACACTGCATCGGTTCTGCCACAGTTTTTGCGACCACCTTGCTGCCAGCACTGGCGCTGATGACCAAAATGGTGGGCAGGCATAACGTGTTCCCATTCAATACGATTAGCGCGCGGGCCATTTTTGCGCACCTGATAACCGCACGCCTGCAAATCAGGGATACCTTTATTACCCTGCCAGCGAATAGCACAATCGCAGTAAAAGCTCCTGGCATCAGGGGCATGAATACGTTGCGACAAGCGTTTAGCCTGTTCAAAGTTGGCAGGTGCCGCCTGAGCGCCCAATGACAGGCATAACAATAACAACAGCAAGAATATTTTCATTCACTACCACAAATATCAGTGACACAACCAAAACAGCTATGATGTTAACAGCAAGCACAGAATTTTTATACATGCCGGGCGGGATCACGTAAACTGCAGGTATTAACATTTTGTATTGCCGTTATGAAAAAATCAGCCACACTACATCCCCGTAACCGCCATCAGGGCCGGTATGACTTAGCCACACTCAGCGCCAGCTACCTGCCGCTGCAGGCTTTTCTGATATTGACGCCGGGCGCCGGGCAAAGTATTGACTTTAGCGACCCTGCTGCGGTGCAGGGATTAAATGCGGCGCTATTAAAACATTATTATCAGGTAGATTACTGGCAGTTACCTGATGGCTATTTGTGCCCGCCCATTCCAGGCCGCGCTGATTATATTCACTATGCAGCAGATTTACTGGCTGGCACGGGAGGCGCAAAGGCTGCAGAAATCCCTAAGGGTAAACAGATTAACTTGTTGGATATTGGCTGTGGAGCCAATTTAATATACCCGATTATTGCCAGTCGTAGTTATGGTTGGCACTGTGTCGGCACTGATATTGATGCTACAGCACTTAACGCAGCCAAGCTTATTGTAAAGAGTAACCCGGTGTTAAACCGCCAGATAAGCCTGCGTCAACAAACGGATAGCAGTAAAATATTTGACGGTATTATTCAAGCAGAAGAGTTCTTTCAGCTAACGGTATGTAATCCACCCTTTTATGGTTCAGCCGCTGAAGCGACGGCAGCCAACCAGCGTAAACGGCAAAATTTAAAACTGGGCAGCAGTGACACGCCCCGTAATTTTGCTGGTCAGCAACATGAATTGTGGTGCCTGGGTGGCGAGCTGGCGTTTATCAGCAACATGATTACAGAAAGCGTACACTTTGCCCGGCAAGTCGGCTGGTTTACCAGCTTGGTATCACAACAGCGCCATTTGCCGGCCTTAACGGCTAAAGCACGTCAGGTGGGCGCCGTTGAAATTAAACAAATTAATATGCAGCAAGGTCAAAAAAGTAGCCAGTTAGTGGCCTGGCGCTTTTAACGCCTGGCCGCTTGCGCAGAGGCAAAAAACATCAGATAGATAAGCCTGGAGTCTTCCAGGGTGGTACCGAAGGACTCTCCTGCTGAGTGCCACAGCCATGGCCGCAGTAACACCAGTCGGTTAAATCTCATCGGGATCCGTAACGTCATCTCCCACTTGGAATCGTCGTTGGAATCCTTATCCAGCAGATCTGTAACCCACTGTTTAGCTGAAGGGGCCGCAAATTTCTGCATCGACTCTTGATCATTGTAAGGTACCCGCTCTGTATTAGTGGCTTTATGACGAAAAAACTCTGTACCACCTTTGCAATCTTCCGGCCGCGACAAGTATAAAATACCAGACCAATGTGACGCATCAACATGCACTTTTGCAGTACCTATATCATTGGCTGAAGCAATGCGGAATTTACCATGCGCCTGGTTATGGGCCATTGGCATCAGCTGCTCCCCCACCAACCTGGACACTTCATTGTTCAGCCCTTCAATATTTAACCTCTGCGCTGAGTTTCTGCCAGGGTAAGGCCCTTGCACATCAGGATAAGTTAAGCCAAGCGCTGCATCACGCACCTGATGCGCATTATCCAAAAAGTCATCTACCACGATAAATGATGTCGGCACTACAGAATTCCTTTATTTTCGTGTGTCAGGTTGTTCAGTAACCACTTTTATAACACAAAGCGAAAAGCGGAAAAACCCCAACTCTGCTGCCAGCATTGTGTCCGTCATCACTAATAAGCTGTGACCTTATGGCTGTAACACCCTGCCCATAAACAACATAGCACCAGTACTACGCTGCTGAATAATAAAAATAAAGGGGCGGTCTATACGGAGTGCTGCATATTGTGGGCTGGAAATCACCCCTACAACAGCGCCGGTAGCGGCAGCTGCCTCGGTGCCGGTTTCATCAACACTAATCACGGCCTGATGCTGCACTGAACTTAAAAATAATTGCTGACTACCGTCCATCGCTGAAAAATCTGCCGTGCCTGGCATAAATGCCTCACGCATGCCTAGCTGCTGTAAAGCACTGCCCAGCGGTAGCTGTGCGGATAAGTTAAATCTAGGCAGATGTAAATCAACCAGTCGCTCCTGCATAGCCGAACGCATACTTTGTATGCTGCTGGCATCCAGTGCCGCCTCAACTGCTGCAAAGTTGCCGGTTTCAGGCACCACCACCAGCATCTCAATGGCGGGGTTTTCATAGGGTAGGCTTAGTGCGGCATAACTTTCCGTAATGACAAAAGGCAGCCGCATCCCCGTCTGATACATTAGAGGCACTGGCTGGCTGCTACCATCCATTAAATAAAAAGGGGCCTGAGTGGTCTGAGACTCAGCAAAAACCTGATACCAGCGCGCCTTAAAGTACAGGGTATTCACCAATGCCAAAGCAGTATCTGCAGTAACACTGCCTACAGGCAGTAATTCACTGATACGCCCTGCAGTATTTTTGGCTATCCACTGATTAATCTGGCTGCGACTAAGCTCTGGCTGCTGTTTAAAATCGGTGCCATATAAACCTGCGTCGTATTGTTGCGCCAACAGGTCCAGATAAGCGGGTAAAAATGACCGGGTCCTCTCAACAAATGCCCCGTTCAGACTGTGTAACTCAAAGGGTGCCTGATGCCCTGCCAACTCCTGTTGTAAGCGTAAGGCTTGCAAATTAAAAGCTTGATGCAATTGCGCCGGCGCTAAACTGAACTGCATGGCGGTGGCAATCTCAGTGGCAGTATGACCAGCCGCTCCGGCATACAACATCGCCAGCGTGGTCGAGATACTGTAAGGTGAAAAAAACACATTATCGCTCTGTGCCGCTTGTTGATGGTATAACTGCCAGCCAAACTGGTTATTGTGCTGAACAAATTGCTCCAATTGATTATCAGAGGCTGCAGGGGCCATATTGCGCGGTAAGGCTGAGCGCACAATAGTAAAATTCGGGTCAGCAGCCACCGGCGGCGGCAATTGTTGCTCTGGTGCAGAGCTGCCACCATTACATGCAGTCAGCACGCAAAAAGATAGTGCTCCAAGTAATGCTCTCATCGTGTTTCCTCCGTTTTAGGGTGGGCTGTAATGTCACTTCAGCCACTGTTTTATCAGCTTCAGTGTAGTGTGCTTAATCAACAGATATCGTAATAAATTGTTAAGCCGTCATTTTAAGAAACAATTGGAACGGCGGCGATATCATTCAGTTCGGGCAACATTTTGTTACAGCTGGACATAGCATCGCCCTTGTCTGAAGAGCCCACTTCTGTTACCTTTTGCGAGCATATTTGCTAACATTAACACAACAACTTTTAGTCGTCGCCAACAGGCAGGGAGACACATGTTTAAACATTCCATTCTTTTTTCTATAGTCTGTCTGGGGTTAGCCGGATGTGGCGGTGGTGGAGGTAGCAGTGGCGGCACCGGTGTCACGGCGCCAACCTGGACAGCCGGGGTATTCCCAGCCGAAAGTAACTTTAAAAATTTTTGCGCCACCCCGCGTACTGGCAACGACCCTTTTAATAATAACGCCCCTTTTCCGGATCGTGCCGGCACGGCCATGCATGAAAAAATGTGGCTACGCTCCTGGAGTAACAATACCTATTTATGGTACCGCGAACTGCCAGATCCTAATCCGGCTAACTTTGGTGTTTTAGCTTATTTTGATCAGTTAAAAACCACAGCACTGACTGACTCAGGAGCGCTGAAAGACGATTTTCATTTTGCCCAAAACACTGCTGAATACCGGCAGGAAACGCAAGGCGGCGTCAGCTCAGGCTATGGCATTCGCTGGTCATTTGGTCGTAACACGCCACCGCGGCTGTTAACTGTGGCTTATGTAGAACCTAACTCTCCCGCCGCTCAACAAGGAGTGGCCAGAGGCGATCAAGTTATTACCGTTAATGGGGTTGATTTTGTCAATGACAACAGCAATGCCGGGGTAACAGTGTTAAACAACGCCTTGTTCCCAAGCAGTACCGGGCAGACAAATCAATTTACTCTGCGCCCAGCCAGCGGCACTGATAAAAGCCTTAGCCTGACATCTGCAAACGTCAGCACCTCGCCGGTACAAAATGTCACTGTTCTGGATACTGCCCAAGGTAAAGTAGGCTATATGCAATTTAATACGCATATTGCATTGGCGCAGCCGCAACTTATTAATGCTATCCAACAATTCTCTACCGAAAACGTGCAGGAGCTGGTGATCGATTTACGCTACAACGGCGGTGGTTTGCTGGCATTGGCCTCGCAATTTGCCTATATGGTCAGCGGCCCGAATATCATTCAAAGCCGTTTCTTTGAACGCACCCGTTTTAATGATAAGCACCCGAACACCAACCCTGTTACCGGCAGTCCCTTAACGCCAATGCCATTTTATGGCGTACAAATTGATTACGAGCGCGGTGTAACAACAGGCACCAGCTTGCCATCACTCGGTTTAAGCCGCATTTATGTGCTCAGCACCGGCAATACCTGCTCTGCCAGTGAAGCCTTTATTAATGGTTTACGCGGTATTGATGTAGAGGTTATTTTGATTGGTGGCAACACCTGTGGCAAACCCTATGGTTTTTATCCTACTGATAACTGCGGCACCACTTATTTCACCATCCAGTTTAGTGGTGAAAACGCTAAAGGCTTTGGCGATTTTGCCGATGGCTTCCGGCCAACGCCAGCTCCGGTATTTCAAGCTGACGTTAAAGGTTGTGTTGCTGCTGATGATTTCAGCAAAGCCCTGGGCGACCCACAGGAACGTTTATTAAGTACGGCACTGCACTACATCGCCAATGACAGCTGTCCGGCGGGCATGATGTCGCAAAGCTTAAGCTGGCAACAACCTGAAATAACCGTGGATGATCAACAGCCATTATGGCAGCTGGATGCACGTTATCGTTCAATGCTATTGGAAAACAGTATCCGTCAGGATATCCGCGATCCGGATTAATCGCCTACCCTGATGCGCGTCACATAACGGCTGCCAGCAATGCTGGCAGCCGTCCCTGTTTTAACGAAGTGTAACAAAAATATCATTCTGGCGTAACTGGACAATATTTGTACAGACTGCTCGGCTATGCTGATTTGGTGTTAACGGAGCCTGGTTGTTATTAACACTGCGATGCAAGGCCCTTATAAAACCTTACAGCATTGCTCCTTTCAGGGATGGCAAACTATAAAAAACACCGAAAGGACAGATAGATGTTAAACATACTAAAACTAAAAAGCACTGGCTTACTGCTAACGCTGTGCCTGCTTAGCCCGGCCGCACTGGCAGATGTCATATTACACGCCTTCGACTGGCATTATAACGAAGTGGCACAACGGGCCAATGAAATCAAAAACCTCGGTTACAAAGCAGTCTTAGTGGCACCACCGCTAAAATCTAATGCCGGTAATTGCGCCTGGTGGCAACGCTACCAACCGCAGGATATCAGGGTGATTGACCACTGCAAAGGCAATAAACAATCGTTTCAGGCGATGATTAATGCCCTCAATGACAGTAATCCGGCACGCAGGGTAGCGGTATACGCCGATATCGTGTTGAATCATATGGCCAATGAACGCAACGGTGCCACTGACTTTCCAGGTCAGGCGGCGTTAAATGCTTATGCCAGCAACCCGACTTACTGGAATAACCAACGCTTATTTGGCAATTTGAGCCAGGGCTTATTCAGCTCATGGGATTTTAACCCGGCTAATTGTATTCAAAATTACAATGATGTCTGGCAGGTACAAAACTGGCGCTTGTGCGGCGGTGGCGGTGATCTGGGCTTACCGGATTTAAACCCGAACAGCTGGGTTATTCAGCAACAGCGTGCTTATTTGCAAGCCCTTAAAAATATGGGTGTCAAAGGCTTTAGGGTAGATGCTGCCAAGCATATGACTATCTGGCATATCAACCAAATCTTTACCAGTGATATTAAAAATGGCATGTACGTGTTTGGCGAAATCATCACCAGTGGTGGGGCAGGTAACAATGAATACAACAGCTTTTTAGCACCCTATTTGCAATATACTGATCACAAAGCCTATGATTTCCCGTTATTTGAAAGCCTGCGCCGGGCTTTTAGTTTTAATGGCAGTATGAATGAACTGGTTAACCCACTGGCCTATGGTCAGGCGCTGGCTAACAACAGAGCGGTTACCTTTACCATTACCCATGATATCCCGACCAATGATGGCTTTCGCTACCTGATTATGAATCCGACCGATGAATATCTGGCCTATTCTTATGTCATGGGGCGTGACGGTGGCAAACCCTTGGTATTTAGCGACAGTACCGGCACCGACAATAATCGTTGGGTCAACGCCTATCGTGCCACCTTTATGCAGCGGATGATTAATTTTCATAACCGTATGCAGGGCCAGGGTATGGAAGTCCTGGCATCCAGTAATTGCGCTATTTTGTTCCGTCGTGGCCAGCAAGGTGTGGTCGGCATTAACAAATGCGGGAGTCAGGTCAGCTTTAACGTTAATACCAACCAGCGATTCTACTGGTATCGTACCTACCGTGATGCCTTAACTGGCGGCGCCACCTTTAGTATTAACAACAGCAATCACAGCTTCAGCATTCCGGCACGTCAGGCCAGAATGTGGTATGCCGATTAAGCCGCAGCAGTGCAAGGGGGTAGGCTATACCTATATAGATACCCCCTGATTATGCTGGGATTTTGCCGCACTTTATGTCAGGCTTAGACTCTGTTTTCGGAGGTACTGATGAGACATAAAGTAGTCACACTCGCCGCACTGCTCAGTAGCGGCATTAGCATTCTGCTTAGCGGTTGTAGTGAACCGGCTGCACCACTGACCGGCAGCCAGTACAACGAGCAAGAACTAGCCATAATACAACAAGCCAGAGTCAGGGCGCATAGTTGTGCCGCTTGTCATGGCCCTGCCGGTATTTCGCGTCAGGCCATGTATCCGAGTTTAGCCGGGCTGGAACCACAGTATTTCACCCAACAGTTAACCGCCTACCGCGATGGCGAACGCAAGCATGCGCTAATGAGCCCTCAAGCGCGGGGGTTGTCTGATCAGGATATAGCGCTGTTGGCAGAATACTATTTTTTATTAGGGCGTCCGGCTGAACAATAAGATTGCAGGCACAGTGACTTAGTCGCTGGCAAACAAGGCCAGTAAATCGGCAGCTTCACCTTGCCAAACCTGGCCTTTACTACCGCCCAGTAATTGGTCAGCCAACCCTTGCTTAAAGCTTTGCAGCTGCTGCACTTTTTCTTCAACGGTACGTCTGGCTATCAGCTTATAGACGAACACCGGCTTGTCCTGGCCAATGCGGTGCGCTCTGTCCGTTGCCTGATTCTCTGCGGCCGGGTTCCACCAGGGATCATAATGAATAACGGTATCAGCCGCGGTTAAATTCAGGCCTGTGCCACCGGCTTTTAAGCTGATTAAAAAAATTTCTGTATCGCCTCGCTGAAAGGCATCAATTTGCTGCTGACGATTTTTGGTCTGGCCGGTTAACTTGCTATAGCTAACGCCAAGGTGCTGCAGCTCATCTTCAATCAGATGCAGCATGCTGGCAAACTGACTGAATAACAAAATGCGACGCCCCTCTTCCAGCATTTCAGGCAGCGTATCGCGCAACCAGGCCAGCTTGGCGTTATTGCGTACACTTTGCGCTTGCTCTATCGGCACCAGCCTGGCATCACAGCACACCTGACGTAACTTTAATAACGCATCTAAAAACTCAATCTGGCTGGCCGCCACGCCTTTTTTAACAAAGAGCTCGCGTACCTTGGTTTCCATAATCAGCCGGATGCTTTCATACAGGTTACGCTGATCGGCCGCCAGTTCCAGTAACTGCACCATTTCGGTTTTAGCGGGCAGCTCAGTGGCTACCTGATTTTTGGTACGTCTGAGCATAAAGGGCGCAATTTTTTGTCTAAGTACCGCCGCCCGCTCAGTATCGGCATGTTTTTCGATTGGCTTGCGATATACCTGCGAAAAATGCTGCTCAGTGCCCAGCAAGCCGGGTAACACAAAATCAAACAGCGACTTTAATTCGCCCAGATGATTTTCCAACGGGGTGCCACTGAGCGCCAGGCTAAAATCACGCTGCAGCGCCCGCACACTTTGCGCCGCCTGACTGCCCGAGTTTTTGATGTGCTGGGCTTCATCCAGCACCACCATACTGAAGTTACGGCTGCGATACAGGGGCAAATCGCGCACCAGTAAAGGGTAGCTGGTGACGATCAGATCAAACTGCTGCACCTGTTCAAAAAGCGGCCGCCGCTTGGGCCCATATATTTGCAACAAACTCAGCTGCGGCGTAAAACGGGCCGCTTCTTGCTGCCAGTTACCCAGTAAGCTGGTGGGGCAAACAATTAACACCGGCTGTTGCAGCCGACCCTGCTGTTTTTCATGCAGCACAAAAGCCAGAGTTTGCAAGGTTTTACCCAAACCCATATCGTCAGCCAGAATACCACCCAGGCCGAAACGTTTTAAAAAGGCTAACCAGTTTAACCCCTGTTGCTGATATGGCCGTAATTGCGCCTGCAAGCCATCGGGCACCTCAACAGTAGTAATGCCGCTGAATTGATGCAACTGACTAGTCAGTTGGCTGAGCCGGTTGGCATTCAGATATTGAATTTCGGCCGCGCCAGGAGGCGGTAAAATAGCGGCTTTAAAGTCAGGCAAATGCAAGGTTAAGGCTGATTTTTGCATGTTCAGCAGCTCAACAATGGTATCGATTAACGGCTGAATTAAACTCATCGGCAGCGCAATACGGCCTTGCGGCAAGCCCAGCCAGATGGTTTGACCGGCCTGAGGTAGGCCATGCTGGCGTAACCATTGGCTTATCAGCGGTAACAAGGGGACCTGCTGGCCCTCAATATCCACCTGGATACCCAGTTCAAAGCCCGATTGCTGGCTATCTTGTACTTGTAAATATGGCGTGGCGGATAAGATGTCCAGGTTAAAGTCAGCTGACTGCTCAATGCGCCAGCCCGCACCTCTCAACTCTTCCTGGGCATCGAGCAGCGGTTGCCATAGTTCTGGATTATCTGGCCCTGACCCAACATCAAAGGCTGACAGCTGCTGATCGGCTTCAGGCCGCTGTGCCGCCTCAACCAAATCCAGCCCTAGTAAACGTTCAATCACCGCAATTTCGGCATGGCGGTCGCGACGGATAAACAAGGTACCCTCGGGACTCGTGACCTCGCTCTGTGCCTCGGTTGCGCTATAGGGCAGCAGCTGGCCTGCATAGTCAAAATTTAGCAGTGCCAAAGGTTTAGCTACAGCGCCTGGCTTACTTTTATACATGGTCAGCTGCAATACCGGTACCGGTGCTACACTGATTTGTCTGACAGCAAGCCCGTCAGGTATTGGCAGGCTGATTTGTTTAAATAACTGCTGTAACTTACCCAGCCGTGCCATCAACATATTGGTTGGGATCATCGGCATTTTTGCCAATAATTTTAATTGCTGGCTGGTCAACGCCGTCTCTACAGGGCCAAACACGTACCGATCCGTATCCAGATATAACAGCGGCTCGGTAAAAATAAGCTGTATATTTTCATCCTCACCAATGCGCCAGGCCAGTTTCTGCCCCTCTGCTTTTACCTGCCAATATAGCTGTAACGGCAAAGATGGCTGTTCACTTAACAGATAACGAGCTTCACCGAAGAAACAACGCCCGGTCGCCAGCAACTGCTGCAGAATGTCATAGCCCCAACGATGTTCAAGCAAGTGTTGATCGGCATTGTTATGAGAACGAAACAAGGTGAGTAAGCGGAAATCTTCTTCATCTAACCAGGACGGTTTTTGCGGGTTGACCAAATCATATTTGCCCAAAGGCTGACCACGGGTATAGCCACCTTTTTTCATTGGCCGCACCCGACGCGGATAAAGCTGTAACCCCTGCTGGCCGTAGCTAAGTAAATACAAGATGCTGTCGGTGTTTGTGACAACAGGTTGTTGCTGCTGCTCAACTTCGTTAAACCAGTTATCCAGTTGTAACATCGGCAATTGTTTGATGCGCAGTTGCTGCTGGGCATAATCACGCCTTAACCGCAGCAACACCGCCAGCATATGCTTGCAGTTGCCATTCACAGGGCAGCTGCAATGACCCGTTAACTGCCATTGCCCATGATGCTCGGTCAGGGACAATTGTTGCTTGTAAGGCGAAAAGCCAGCACCCCATACCTGAGCGCTGATCTGACTTAAGTCATCCTGATATTCTAATTTAACCACTTTGCCCGCTTGCAAATAAGCTCTGGCACGATGCAGCGTGGCCATATCAAACCATTGTAGAAAGTTGGCTTCAGACAGCGGGAAATGGCTGGTACTGGAAGATTCTGTCGGACTTATCAACGCTAGGCAAACCTGTATGTAATGTCGCAGTGAAGCAGCCGGCTACTTTTACTGCAGCGGCCATGCAAACCCCCATCCTAACGCAATTCAGTGCTAGACCAAAGCATATCCTGTTGCAATCAGAACTTTTGCAAGGCTGTGGGTTCAACTAAGGACATCTGTAGCTTAAAAATAGTAATCCAGTAGCAGTGCCAGATAATCATCACGTCGCAGCAGGTATAACGGCTCTGCTGGTTGTTGACTGCTAAACACCCAGCCATTAATACTCAGCCTTAATGAATCAGTTAAACGTAATGCACCTTCTAGCTTGATACTACGGCTATTTTTATAATCAAGATCTTGTAACACACCCAATAAAAACTCTGTTCCTGCTACATCATTTAACGCCAGACGCCAGCCGACAAAGAGATCGTTTTGCCCAGGCGAGGTGGCAGCCTGACCACGGCTGTCATACTGGTACTCCGCAATCCAGCCCAAGTCCCAGACCTGTTGCCAGACGCCAATTTGGGTATACTCAAAACCCGCTGTTGCCGCGACGAACTCTGCCGGACTACTGCGGCGATAGATGCTCTCAAATTTCCACAACCAGTCACCGCTAATCCATAGCAGATCTAACCCATATTGCTCCATCTGCCAATACAGCGGCTGCAATTCACCACTGGGCAAGGGTCTGAATGTCGGCTCGCGATTGTTACCACTAAAAAAGCTCAGCCCGGCATCAACACCAGAAAAACGCTGACTGTAACGCAGCGCCAGATCAAGATTCTGTTTACCGTCACTGGATTGATACCAGGCCACATCATGATTTACCGGCAGTGGCGGACCAAGACGGCCCGCAGGCGACGGAAACTGCCGTTCGCGAAAATAGGGCATAACAAACAGATCCAAGGTACCCGCATTGCCACTGCGGCGAAGTTGTATTAACGGCTGACCTAATTTAGCGTCCTGCTCAACATTGGCGGTTAAATCCGTCTGATTAATCACATTAACCAGTTGCTGAGATTCCGTTACCCCCCAAAATACCGTATCGACCCCCGCTGTCAGTTGCCAACCATCGCCAAAATAACGCCAGTTCGCCTGGGGCAAATCGAGCAGCTTGCTGTCGCTGTCATGTTGATGCCATCTTAAAAAAGGTTCGGCAGTAAACTGATGGTTGCGATTAGCATTTTCATAAGACCACAGCGCCCGGTAGCTGACTATATGGTGTAAACGTGCTGCTGGTTGCTCTGCTCTGTGCGCAAACCACCGTTGTTCTAAGGCCAATTGCTGTTGCCAGCGGTAACTGCCGCGGGCAACAACGGGCAAGCTGTCTGTAGCCGCCGCGGGCAAACTCGCCGGCTGAGCCACTGGCGCACTTGGCGCAGTGGGTTCGGCTGGCGCTGCAACTATTGGCATGCTCTGGGCTGTACGCTCTGGCTCTGGCTCTGGCTCTGGCACTGGTCCCGGCTCTGGCTCTGGCGCTGCAGAGCCATGCTCCCTTTGTGGCAAAGATGACGCTGTTGTTACATCGTCTGCGGCGGTGCTGATGCTGCGTTGTACTATTTTTGCTGGCAGAGATTGCTGAGCCAGCTCGTGGTAATACCATTGCTCCGCATCTTGTGCAGACACCGCTAACATGCGCTCACGACTGGGCAGCTGCAGCACAGCGCCTTGCAATAAATAATGCACATTTTGTTCGCGAAAAGCGGCGGGGTTGTGATGCCACAAGGCATAGATCACCTGAGGCATGGTCACTTGCGCGTCAGGCCGGGCCGATAGTGCCAGGCGCCAAAGTGTGGTATTGGCATCAACAGGTCCTATGCTGTCCCCGGCTCTTGCCAGGCAGGATGTCAGTAACACACCGCTTAGTGTAAAAACTTGTGCGAACTGCACGCGACAGGCCATCAATATTTCCTTACCTTGCACGTTCTAAGGCTGACACATCAAAGTCTGCCTCGGTGCGGCCAGTTCTGAAACGCATAGTTTCAATAATTAAATCTGTGCTCTTGCCCGTTTGATGATTAAGCATACTCAGCTTCATCGGTCGCCAGAATTGCTCCAGAAATAGCTGATAGTCATGCAAGCTCAGCGTCTTTAATAAGCTGTTTCGTTTGTCGTAATACTCAACCTGCTGCAAGCGGTAATGTTGTTGATCAACCCAGGCCACTACACGGCTATAACCAGAAAAATTATCCGTTGGAATTTGTTCCACTACATAGGTTTGCAAGCCATTTAATTCCTCACTACGCAGATATCGGAAATCAAACTTTTCCAACTCAAACGAAGCCATATCTTCATAGGCAAACTCACTGGCCATAAAAGGGCCTGACTTGTTACGGGTCGCAATTCGTCTGGTACGCCGCACACTGGGTAAAAACAACCATTGATCATCTTCTACCTTAGTATGGGTATGGGTTAAAAATGCCGAGCCACGCACATCGCCTGGTTCGTCAAAGACGGTCAGCGCCCTGTCGCCATCACCTTGCACTTCCAGCGCCAGCGTACGCATACGACGGGTGCTCTCACGACCCTGCGCATTTCGTAATACCATTAACACCTGGCTTTCGCTGTCACCCCAGCCGCTATCACGGCGCTTCTGCTCAGTTGCGATTTCAAGACCGCGTGCGGCGGCACTTGCCTCATCGTTTGCTGCGCTGCAGACTGACCAGCCCAACAGGCTAATACTCAGTAGCAGGCTGGTTAGACTAGCGCGGTGATAAAGCATCAGATGTCTCCTTTTTTTCTGGTACAGGTACCAGCGTTCGATCAAAACGTAACAAGCAGGCCGGCAGATACAGAAAATCAATAACCAGGGCGACAAAGATAATCAGCGCGGTTAACATCCCCATGTCCGAGTTTAACCGGAAGCCGGACAACATTAATACCCCAAAGCCTATAACCAGAACCATGGTTGTAATCCACAGCGCCCGGCCAACACTGTGAAATGCGTATCGTACTGCCCCTTCAGCATTGCGCCCTTCCTGACGGGCATGCCGGTATTTGCTCAAAAAGTGCACGGTATCATCAACTATAATACCCAGGCTCATGCCTGCTACAACCGACAACGCCAGATTAATCTCTCCACTGATCACCCCCCACAAACCAAAGCCCACCAAAGCAGGCGCAATATTCGGAATAAGGCTTAACACGCCAAGGCGCCACGAGCGCAGGCACAGCACCAGTAATAAAGAGATTAATAGCAGTGCCAGCGGCAGCGTTTTCAGCATAGACGCCATGTTGCGCTCGCCAATATGGGCAAACATTAACGCCGCACTGGCGGCACTAAGCCGGTAGTCAGGATAATGTTCAGCGACAAAATCAGCTGCCCGCTGTTCAACCGCCGTCAATTGCTTGCTGCCTAAATTATACAAGGTTGTAGAGATGCGGGTGGCGCTACGATCAATGTTTAGCTGATTATTTAAATCCAAACCATAAGGCAGTGACATTTCATACATCAGTAAATATTGCGCGGCTTCATCTTGTTGCTCTGGAAGTCGGTAATAGTCCTCATCATCACCATGCATGTTTTTATTCAGACGCTTGTATACGTCGCTGATGCTGTTGACATGGGTGATCTCAGGTTGTTGCAACAGCCAGTCACTAACATTGGCGACTGCTTGCAAAAACGCTGGATTGTTAATAGCCCCTGGCTGCTGACCATCTAACGCAAAATCGATTAATGTAAAACCACTGAGGTTTTGTTCCAGAAAATCGTTTGACTGCCTGAAATCAGTGGCGGGAGAAAAATATTTAATGGCTTCGTCATTGACCTTATTCAGACTAATCAGCGCAGCACAAGCCACAATCAGCAAGGTACCCAGGGGTAAGATCCACTTTTGCCAGCGGATCACCCAATCTGCCAGGCTATCCATCGCAGTAGTACCCCGGTTTACCGCTTGCGGGGCTTTTACCGGTAGTACAGTTAATAAGGCCGGCAGGAGCAGCAAGGAAAAGCCACAAGCCAGCATCACCCCCAAAGCCGTAAGGTTACCCAAATCACGTAATATCGGCACTTCAGAGAAATTCAAAGTTAAAAAGCCAATGGCGGTGGTGACGCTGGTAATAATGACCGGCATAGCATTACGTTCCAGGCTATAGCGAATGGCTGCTGCTTTTTCATCGCCACGGCGCAACGCAAATTGCATGGAGGCAATCACGTGAACGGAATCGGCAACCGCCAGCGTCATTAAAATTGTGGGTACGTTCACCGTAGCGGTACTAAGAAAAATACCGGCCCAGCCGGCTAAACCCAAGGTACACAGTACGGTGGCAACAATAATCACCAGCGTAGCTAATGAGCCAACCACCGAGCGTAACAACCAGGCTAACATCAGCAAAATAGCCAGAAACATTATAGGGATAAGGGTTTTTGCATCGTTTTCCGCCTCTGAAGCAAAGGCATAATTCATGGCAATAACCCCGGTGTGATGAAACGTTACCTCAGGATAGCGGGCAGAAAAGTCTGCAGACAGCTGCGAGACAAATTGCCAAACATCCAACACCTCCTGATTTTGATTCAGTTCAGGCAGTTGCACTGTAATATTAACTGCCGCAACCTGGCCACTAGCTGAAACCAGTCGGTTAATGAGAGCCGGCTCAGCCAGGGCAATACGACGTACTCGTTCAACCGCCTCCTGATCCAGTGCAGCGGCATCATCAACCAAGTCTGCCACCAGCAAGTCATCGTCCATCGCCTCGGTGTGCTGAAAATTGGTAATGGAATCAATTCGGGTTGAGTAAGGTGTTTGCCAGGCGGCTTCGGTATATTGCTGAATCAACCGCAGCATTTTTGGGCTAAAGATATCGCCATCCTGTGGTGCGATACCAATTAGCATGTTGTCACTTTTATTAAAGTCGTACTGCATTTGCTCAAACGCCAGCAGCTGCGGATTATCCGGCGAGAAAAAAATCCGGTAGTCGCCCCGAAAATACAACTGCGATAACCCGGTCGCACAGAGCGCTAACAGCACAAAACTGAGCACTATGGCACGCCATGGCCGCTCTATAGTAAGCCCAAACCAAAATGACTTCATGTCACCTCCTCGCTGCTACGAACGGACCGCTCGCTCACCAAGTGTATACCAGAACCGGCGTCTTGCTATAACAACACAGACAATTCATCACCCCTGCCCATTGTCAGCAAGGATAAAACGTAAAGCAGTGAAAACTTGCTAATATTTAACACTTGAGCAATTATTAATTATCTTTAATTGCATTTCGGAGACAGGATGTCACTAGCCGTTATTTACAGTCGGGCGCGCCATGGCTTGGATGCCCCCCTGGTCACTGTTGAAGTGCATATCAGTAATGGTTTACCGGCGTTTCAGTTGGTAGGTTTGCCTGAAACCTCGGTTAAAGAAGCCAGGGACAGGGTGCGCAGCGCTATGGTAAACAGCGGTTTTGCTTTTCCGGATCGTAAAATCACCGTGAATCTGGCCCCGGCGGATTTACCCAAAGAAGGCGGCAGGTTCGATTTACCCATTGCACTGGGTATCATTGTCGCCAGCGGTCAGTTAACAGAGCACAGCACTGATGGTTATGAGTTTTATGGCGAGCTGGCGTTATCCGGTGACATCAGGCCAATTTTAGGTGAAATTCCGGTGGCCATTGCCTGTCGCGATGCCGGTCGTGCCGCCGTACTGCCAATGCTTAATGCTCAGCAGGCGCAACAAGTACCCAGTGCCAGTATCCATGGCGCAGCCCATATCCTGCAAGTGCACAGTTTTTTATTAGCCCAGCAAGCGCTACCGGCCATACCGCCACTGCCCGAGCGGCCTTTGCAACATCTTCCCGATTTAGCCGATGTCAAAGGTCAGGCACAAGCCAAGCGGGTGCTGGAAATCGCGGCTGCGGGTGAGCACAATATGTTAATGCTGGGGCCGGCCGGTACTGGCAAGTCGATGTTAGCACAACGCTTACCTGGTATTTTGCCTCCCTTGACCGAACAGGAGGCGCTGGCCACCGCCGCCATTTACTCTATTGCCGGTTTACAACGCAACCTGACCGACTGGCAGCAAAGGCCTTTTCGCAGCCCACACCATACCAGTTCAGCAGTGGCCTTAGTGGGCGGCGGCTCAGTACCAAGGCCCGGTGAAATTTCTCTGGCACATCATGGCATCTTGTTTTTGGATGAATTACCTGAATTCCCGCGTAAGGTGCGTATTTCGGGATGATCCGGCCAGCGATTTCGGCATGAGTCGGCCACCCATTT
>NZ_DAINOE010000022.1:0-7842 GCF_036735525.1 Arsukibacterium sp.
AAAAGGTTTAAGGTAAAGCGCATCTACAGCGGCTCCCGGTGACGAGTAGACTTTTTGTGTAACAAAGCTCCCTTGTCCTCCAGCTTGACTTGAGTATCGTATAAATGATTCGCCTTTCTGTACAATTCTAGCTTTAATTTGACCTTGAAATGACGCGACAAATTCCGGAGCAAGATGTGCTGGCACACCTTGACTTATCATGTATGCCTCAGCCGCCTCACCACTAATAGCAACTGTTGCACCTCTAGTGCTGACAGACACTAATCTAATGGCACCTACGCCAGCCAGCATTTCTGCTACACCTTTAGTTCCGGAAAACAAAGGGTTTTCTCTAAAAAAATCCATCAACCCTTCGTTGCCACCACTAAGATATGCAATCTTTGCCGCGGCATCATAGACATCAGTTTGCTCATAAGTCATGAACTGGCCACGAGTTACAAGGTTTCCAAATCTCTGACCGACACCTTCAAAAAGGCCCACTCCATTTTGATTAATACTACTCCCACCCAGCCCCTGAGCCTTATTTTGCTGACTAATAATCTCTTTAGTTTCAAACTTTTTTACTGCCTTTTGCGCCTGCTGCTCTTTACCATTATCTTCAGACTGGCCCCCACCAGTGGAAACACACACTTTGCAGCCTTTTGGATAATTGAACGGTCCTGAGCGATCTAACGGATCTTTGGGATTATCGCAGCCAAAAAATGGAGAGCAACCCGCTATTCCCTCTGAGGTATACCCCGTAGGATCTGTCCCAGCCAGCGGGTTATTCATGATATAGCTATACGGATTCATGCTCTGGCTATTACCCGGTGCCTGAATGACCGGGTCTACCGAATAAAATCGGCCAAGGTTGTAATCATACACCCGCCCCCTACTCGCAACGTCCTGTTGCTCGCCTTACAGGTCGTCGCCGTTCAAAACGGCAACGTTCAAAAATTGCTCCTGCATTTTTGTCATATGAATCAACTGCGCATCATCCAAATGCTCATGGTCAGTATAGCCCCGGCTGGTGAAAGGCGTTGCGCCGACAACACCGGCCAAGGTAGCCGGGCTCCATTGCCGGTAATTGCCTTTACGGGGCTTACCAAAGGGGTCATAACTGCGGTGTTCACTCAAGGCATTGGCTTCATTGGTTAAACTAACCACCGAGCCTAAGCGGTCACGCAGCGTATAGCGGATAGCATAGCTGGCGGTGCTTTGGCCACTGACCTGGGTTTTGCTGACAATAGCCACATCATCAATAAACCAGCGGGTGGTGGTGGTGCTGCCTTTTATTGAGATTTCGGCAGTTTTACCAATATAGTGCGTGGTTTCCGTGCCACTGCCGTTACTCAGCCTGCCTGCTACAGTAACAAAAAAGCCCCGCCAACACCAAGTAACTGGTGTTGGCGGGGCTTTGGATTCAAAGCAAATCTGAAACCGTAAAGATACTGCTTTAATTTAATGTAACTTTAGTTTTTTAGCTGTTCTTTTCAGCTCAAGCCAAAGCGGACTGTTTAGTACCTTCTGAGGTTCATCATTTAAATTTTGTGATTTAATAAACTCTTCTAACTCTCTTAATGCCTGTAAGAAAAGTGATATTTTCGATTGTTGAAAATAATCCAATTGATGCTTGAATTGCTCTGACTTTTCAAAAGCGTCCGCATCAAGACCATCAAAAATTTGTTCAAATAATTCGTCAGGCTCCATTATTGACGTTATTGATGTATCTCTTTCTAGCCAAACTCGCTCAAACAACCCGTCTTCAGCTATAAGTTCGGCAGTACTATAGATACCGTCAATCCATACCTCTAACTTAATCATTCTTCTTTATTCCCTAAATTTGAAGTCTTTAAGTTTGATACCGTGAGCTTCAGCTGAGTTCATTCTGACAGAATTGCCATCCCTGTCTAGCGCCTGACCATTTCTGACCTGTGTCACTTCACCATTGCGTTTTACTCGAACATAGTTGTACGAGTTTTTAGGATCAACCCATTTAACATCTTTTCCATTGCGAGAAGGTTTTTTCACCCAGTCATTTGGTACTCCCTCGGGTCTACCATCATTCTCTGGATCTTCATCATCCGGATCAGGCATTGGGCTGCCTGTTCCAGCTGCAATTCGTAATGACATTAATGGATCAGGCTTATCCTTGCTCATATTATAAGCAACAATCCCAGCCGCAGCTATTACAGCTAATGCATCACCTATCGGTAGAGGCCCATCCACTGCAGCTAAACCAAATAAAAAGGCTGCAGCACTGCCACTAAGTAAAACATTACTTTCTCTTTGTGCCTCAGAACGACAAATGGCATCACAGTAAATTTCGCCTGCGTAGTTGCCCTCCGCTAGCTTCTTAATTCCTTCACCAATCCACCTCGCATCGACTGCTTTATCTAAATCTCTCTGTATACCTGAGGGGCTACCCACTGTTGTCGCGTCAATTACCGGTGCAACAGTATTCGTATTTTGCTCTGCGCCATTGTTTGGCCGTTGATAGATTACATCCTGCACAAAACTCCGCCCAGACCGCTCTGCACGTTTCGGCGTGTCCTGACATTTTTCTTTGACTTCACACTCCGCGGTATACCCAGTAGGATCTGTCCCAGCCAGCGGGTTATTCATAATATAGCTGTACGGATTCATGCTCTGGCTATTGCCCGGCGCCTGAATGACAGGGTCGACGGAGTAAAACCTGCCAATATTATAGTCGTAAACACGACCATTCATATGTATCAGCTGGGCACCGTCTAAATGCTCGTGGTCGGTAAAGCCTCTGCTGGTAAACGGCGTGCTGCCCACTACTCCGGCTAACGTAGCCGGGTTCCATTGCCGGTAGTCGCCTTTACGGGGTTTACCGAAGGGGTCATAGCTGCGGTGCTCGCTTAAGGCATTGGCTTCATTGGTTAAACTCACTACCGAGCCTAAGCGGTCACGCAGTGTATAGCGGATAGCATAGCTGGCGGTGCTTTGGCCACTGACCTGGGTTTTGCTGACAATAGCCACATACCTCGGGGGTCAGGCCTTGCTTTTTGCAAGTGTTAATTAGTTATTTAACAAAAAAAGCCTGAAACTGCAATGGTCACTGCTAGTGTTGGCAGTCGACCTACAAAAACGCCCGCGAATGCGGGCGTTTTATTTAGTATTGCATAGACTTTTTACATACCTGCAACAGGCTCTTCTGCAACTACAAACGCATCCATCACGGTTAAACCTACCCCCATCAGGCCTTCGCCGTCGCGGGCAATGGCGGTGTAGATGTTGTTGGCGGCCAGTGACAGCATGCCGGTTTCAATGGCAGCAGTTTTAGTGCCGGTGGGTGTTACGGTAACGAAGTAATCACCTGCCGCCAGCGCGACATAACCGGTTTCGGCCAGGTAAGGTACGTTGCTAAAAGCCGGTGTCGCATCCGCAATGTCTGCGGTAGCCGTTACATAAATATCAACATTGCCTGCCAGGGTTGAGCCGTGAATTAACCGTACCCGTGCTTCAGTGGCGATAGTGCGGGTATCATCGACTAACACCAGTGGCGTTATGGCAAAATCGTCGGCATCAGATAATGAACCCGTGGCAATAACGGTATAAAACACCCCATCATCCAAGGTCACGTCTGCATCAATCACCGCCGTTTCGGTATTGGCTACAGCCACTTTAACATTGTAATCACCCGGTGCCGGCGTAACATAACCGGTAAAATCAGGGAACGCCAAATCAGACACTAATGGCGTCTCAAAATTATCATTGACCACTATATCTACTGCCGGTGCATCAGACACGTTATGTACCACGCGCAGTGATGAGGTGCTATTTGCATCTAAAATCGGCAGCACTTCACCTTCAGGTGTGACAGCAAGCAAGGATACGGGTGAAGCACCTGAATAGTTGCTGTTAATGGCAGCTACCACTAAATCCATACCTGATGTCAGCTCCAGCGTGCCTGAATCAAACACTACCGTGTCTTCACCCGGCAGCGTGATACGAACCCGGTAGTTACCTGCCGGTACATCTACTGCACCAGTAAAGGCTTTGTAATCCAGTGTAGCCAGCGGTGCTGATAAAGCTGCATCCGGTGCAGTAACATGCACGTCTACCGTTGGTGCGGCTGAGGCTGCATGTACTACCTGAACACGTACATTACCTTGGGCCAAAGGGGCGACATCTGACGTGACCACTAAAGGCTCCAGCGTTTCATCTGCCACCAAACCAACAGCAAATACTTTGTAGTTTTTAGCTTCAGCAAGCGCTAAATCAAGTGGGCCAATAACCGTAGCCGTTGCATCACCAGGCAGCAAGGCGTCAACTGCTACGGCGTATGTTGCAGGAGGTAAATCGAAATTGTCTGAGCTATCAGCAAAAGCCAAGCCTTCAATCACTACATCACCATTAACTTTGACATTAACTGCTGGAGCGTCGAAAGAAGCATGTACTACACGTAACGTAGCATCTACTACCACAGGTGGTGGCGGTGGTGGAGGTGGTGGTGGAACCTGAACAGGATCACTGCTGCTATTGCAGGCGGTAAGCGTCGCCAATACCGCAGCGGCGACTGAAAGCTTGATAATATTTTTCATTGTTATGCCCTTCAGTTAATAGTTGCGCAATGTTTACGCCACTATTTTTGGGCAGGATCAATAAAAAAACGCTGGAAAAATCGGCTGTTTTATTGCAAATTTTCGACTGATCCAGCAGCACAGCATTAACGTTTACAGTTGGTTAACCAACATACTGACATGTTCAGGCACTGGCAAATGAGGCAATAACAGCTGTTTACGCCAGCCTTGCAGATACTCGGGTATCGGCAATAGAGGGCGCTCAGTGTCAGACACCCGCCAACACCAGTTGAAATACTCGTGCATTAGCCGTTTCGTCGACATAAATGACGCTGCTATGCCATGCTCGGCTGCCGCGGCTTTTACCGCTTCTACCAGCTTGGCCAACTCCACTTTTTCGCCGGCAAAAGCCGCAATATGGTAAAAAGGTTGCGGGCATTGCTCCTGGGGTAAGGCTTTAGCATGCGCTATTAGCTCTACCAGGGTTTTGGCATGGCGGCGGATGTCGCGCATCGCCATACCCGGAATATTTAACAAGCTTTCAGCACTGGCCGGTCGCCGCTTAGCCAGCTCTAGTAGTTGCATATCTTTGATAATCAGCCCCAGGGCTAAATCTTTTTGTTCGGCGTACTGTAAGCGCCAACAGGTCAGCTCCCGCAGCACCGCCAGCTCCCGGGCAGAGAGTTGCCAGCTGTTTTTAATATCCAGATATTTAAATTCCGCCAACAGCGGCTGCAGCTTGCGCTGCAATAATTGCTGGCCTTCAGCTAACAGTAGTTGCACCAGCTCTGGCTTGGTAAAGGCGGAGAGCAATTTGGGATAAAGTTGATATAAAAAACGCACATCATTGGCCGCATACTGTAACTGTGTTTCAGCCAAAGGCCGGGCTAACCAGTCGGTACGCGATTCACTTTTATCCAGTTGCTCCTCCAGCAGCTGCTCAACTAAGCGGGCATAGCCCATACTATTGCCCCAACCTAACAACTCAGCAGCCATCTGGCTGTCAAATATCGGGTTAATGACCTTAATGCCAATGGTGGCAAAGGCGTCCAAATCTTCACTGCAGGCATGCAGCAGCTTGGTGACACCGGGCAATGCCAGCAACTGTTGTAACGGCTGCCAATCGCTGATCTGCAGCGGGTCTACTAAAGCCAGCGCTTCACCATCAAATAATTGCACCAATCCCAGCTTTGGCTGCAAGGTACTTTGCCGGATAAACTCGGTATCGACTGCAAGAATAGAACGCTTGGCCGCCGCGGCGCAGTAAGCCGCCAGTTGTTGGTTATCGGTAATTAAAGGCAACATATTAAAACTCACATAAAACAAAGCCGGCATTCGCCGGCTTTGTTAGTTTATCAGCGCAATTCTCGGCGCAGGATTTTACCTACATTGGTTTTAGGCAATTCATTACGGAATTCTACCAGTTTGGGTACCTTGTAGCCCGTTAAATGTTGTTTGCAGTGAGCAATAATCTCTTGCTCGCTCAGGCTGGGGTCTTTTTTCACCACAAATACCTTCACTGTCTCACCGGTACTTTCATTTGGTACGCCTACTGCTGCCACTTCCAGTACTTTTTCATTCATTGCCACTACTTCTTCAATTTCATTTGGATAGACATTAAAGCCCGATACCAAAATCATGTCTTTTTTGCGGTCAACAATATAGAAAAAGCCTTCTTCATCCATAGTAGCGATATCACCGGTATATAACCAACCATCTTTAATGGTTTTAGCGGTTTCTTCCGGGCGGTTTAAATAGCCCAGCATCACCTGAGGCCCTTGCACCAACATTTCGCCTGGCTCACCCACCGCTACTGTATTGCCATCTTCGTCTACCAGCTTAATATCGGTAGAGGGTGCCGGTAAACCAATACTGCCGTTAAAGTCGTCTAAATCAAACGGGCTTAACGTGACTAAAGGACAACATTCAGTTAAACCATAGCCTTCTAATAACCGGCTATTCGTTACCTTTTTCCAGCGCTCTGCCACCGGCCGTTGCACCGCCATACCGCCACCTAACGACAGCTTTAAGCGACTAAAATCCAGCTCGGCAAAGCCTGGCGTATTCAGCAGACCATTAAACAGCGTATTGACACCGGTAATAGAGGTAAACGGAAAGCGGCTTAGCTCTTTAACAAAATTGGGCATATCACGCGGGTTGGTGATAAGCAGGTTGGTGCCACCAAATTTGAAAAAAGTAAAGAAATTAGCCGTTAACGCAAAGATATGATAAAGCGGCAGGGCCGTCACCACATGCTCTTTGCCTTTCTCTAAAAAGCTATCCAGAAAACCACTGCATTGCTCAAGGTTAGCCACCATATTGCGATGACTGAGCATAGCGCCCTTAGATACGCCGGTTGTACCACCGGTATATTGTAAAAAGGCGATATCGTTGCCTGTTACGTCTGGCTGCTGGTAAGGCATTGAACGGCCTTGCTGCAGGGCATCATTAAAGCGCACAAACTGCTTTAGCTGATAGGCGGGCACCAGTTTTTTTACGTATTTCACCACAAAATTAACGATAGAGCCTTTTAAACCCAACATATCGCCCATGCGGGTCAGAATAACTTTTTCTACGGTAACTTTATCAACCACCGCCGCCAGCGTATGGGCAAAATTATCAACAATAATAATAGCCTTAGCTTTTGAATCATTCAGCTGATGTTCCAGCTCGCGCGGAGTATACAAGGGGTTAACATTGACGACAGTACAGCCTGCTCTGAGTACGCCCATTAAGGCAACAGGGTACTGCAATAAATTAGGCATCATAATGGCAACCGCATCACCTTTTTTCAGGCCTTGCTGTTGCAGATAGGCAGCAAAGGCGGTGCTGAGCTCATCCAGTTGCCGGTAAGTCAGGCTCTTGCCCATGTTGATAAAGGCGGTATGATCCGCGAACTCAGCAACACTTTGACTTAAAATATCCAGTAATGAATGGTAATGATCAGCATCAATTTCTGCAGGTACGCCCGACGGGTAACGCTTTAACCAGACTCTATCCACCGTCCTCTCCTTTTAAATAAGGTTATTATTTTATAGTGTTAAAACCCGGCCGGCGCAATGATTTTCAGGTTGCAAACCGGCACAAGCTGGAGCTTTTACTCTAAAGCAATCATCCCATACTTGGCATAAATGTACAATGCAGTGCACAGCCAAACAGCAGGCGCTGCGACAAAAGGCGGTGTTAATCCGCAGGCTTCAACAGTTTCAGGGTCATACGATCACTTTCACCTATCTGCAGGTAATGCAGACGGTTTTCCGCCCCCATCGCCAGTGTTGGCGGCAACGCATATACACCTTTGGGGTAATCTTTA